>NZ_DBHHPX010000018.1:51028-54706 GCF_057241865.1 Tractidigestivibacter sp. | reverse complement strand
ACCCGGTCACAAGGGCTGATGGTGCTACCTAGAAACCCCGGAAGTTGTGTCTAGTTGCACGCTCCGTCCTTATGCCGCCGTTCAAGACACCTAGAGCCAGAATGAGCTACGCCTGATTGTCCGTCATCAGTCATCTGCTCCAATTACGCTCCACATTTACCTTCTCTTTCTCCAAGAACGCATCGTACAAATCTATGTGAAGCAAATTGCACAACGACACAAGCACGATGAAAACGTCGGCAACCTCCGATTCGACCGAGTCATAGCTGGCTATGTGCGTATAGTCAATTGAACTCGATGCGTCCTCTTTTCTAATCGCTTTTGCAAGTTCGCCAACCTCTTCGAGCAGCAAGAGCATTTTTTCCTTTACCCCTTGACCGTCAAAACCGCGCAAGGAAAAGCAGGATTCCAAATAAGCCTGTATTGTTCCCAGCGAAGCCTCCTTTGTCAGCTTTCGCAGCAACTCAACTTGTTCGTTTTTTCATAGGTCCCTCCTTTGTGACAAACGCAGGCCACCGCCCCTTGGCCAAAATCGGCATTTGGAAGTTATGTCTATCTCGCTCAGCTCCCAGGGCATGGGATACGATCCTTAACAAAGAGTTATCGAAGACCCACCAAGTGCTGTCGAAGTTCGTGCAGAACCTGGAAGCTATCTCCTCGCGTAGAGGAAGAGCATGCCCGGGACTTATCAGAACATGTTCTGCTTAGGCTTGAGGGATGCCCACTGTGCTCGAATGAGATTGTTAATTGACCCAGCTTCTTTCCCGGGGACGTGATTGAACGCTGCCAGGCGCAGGGGACTTCGCGGCATCCGATGGCGATGCAATCACGCTGATCCTGCAATTGCAATATCAGGCCAGCAGTATCAGGCGCAGCAGAACCAGGCCCAATAGGAACAGGCGCAGAACGATTCGCCTGCGCCGAAGTCCGAGGAGTCCGCGCAGGTAGCGGAGCAGAGATCGCCATCCGCCCCCATAGACGGCCGATGCCGCCAATCCTGGGCTGTGAGCATGCATGATGGCACTTGCGCGCCCCGCAATCGTCTCTTCCGCCGTCCTCGGGAGGAGATGTAGGGAGTAGGCTGCTACGGTCCTACGGCCAAGAGGGGAGGACGGATGGGTCTATCTCCGGTATGGGTGCCCGCCCTCTCTGCACCTTCATGCTCCTGTCCCTTATCGGCCTTTTCTTCGAGATGGTGCGAGAAGGGCTCCTGCGGAAGCGGGGCACGGGATGGAGGCTCCTTATGGCGGTGGATGCCATCGACCTTCCTGCGATTCTTGCCGTCCCCGAGGTCGCGAGTGGGGGTGTCGCGCTCGCGTACATGCTCGTGGGACTTGCGAGCCTTGGCACCTATGCGTTCGCTTGGGGTATCGACAGGGCAATCCTCGTGTGCGGGCGCTGCATGGCACAGATAATGGCCACAATCACCGGTTCCCGCACCGTGCATGTTGGCAGGTCCACCACATACCTGTTCACCACCATGTTTGACTACCAGGGCCAGACGCACAAGGCCGACGAGTGGGGCGGCAGCGTCACCCGCGCCGTCGCCGGCCACTGTTCCTCTGAGCCGTCGGCTGCAAGCGCCGATCGAGGGCCCAGTGGGGAAGGGTCGGGAGCACCTTGGCGTGGGGGATGCCCGCCACGTTTCTTGTCAACCCGTGCAAGCCGACTGAGGCAATGTATGCAAGCGAGTACAACGTTGCGGAAGGCGCCGCCTCTGACCTGTTCGGGGCCTTCATGGCGCTGTCCTGCGGCTTATGCCTCGCTTGCTTGTTCGTCGCGCTTGCCGCCGCCATTCCTAGGCCTCTTGCGCCGGTCTCAAACGGCCTCATACTGGTTTCAGGCCGACCGGCCTGCGGTCCGCCGTAGCCCTGCCGGCCTGCGCCCATGGTATCCTCATAGGCAGATGTTGTTGCTGGATAGGGGGCCCTGGCTGCCGCACGGCGGGCCGTGCGCGGCAAGGCGTCGGGCAGATGCCAAGCCCCTAGCCCGTGGCGGAAAGGAGACCAGCATGGCCAGCGCGTTCCCTGACGGCTTCCTCTGGGGAGGGGCCACGGCGGCGAACCAGCTCGAGGGCGGTTGGGACGCGGACGGTCGCGGCCCCTCCGTCGACGATCACTTCCTGGGCGGCACGGTGGACACGCCGCGCATGATCACGCTCGGCATCGACCCCACCAGGTTCTACCCCAACCACGACGGCATCGACTTCTACCACCGCTACAAGGAGGACATCGCCCTTTTCGCCGAGATGGGCTTCAACGTCTTCCGCATGTCAATCGCCTGGAGCCGCATCTTCCCCAACGGCGATGACACCGAGCCCAACGAGGCGGGTCTCGCTTTCTACGACAAGGTCTTCGACGAGCTTGTCGGGCGCGGCATCCAGCCACTGGTCACGCTCTCGCACTACGAGATGCCCTACCACCTGGTCGAGAAGTATAACGGCTGGGAGAGTCGCGAGCTCATCGCCCTCTTCGAGCGTTATGCCAAGACGGTCATCGACCGCTACCACGACCGCGTGAAGCTCTGGATTACCTTCAACGAGATCAACCTTGGCGCCTATGACATGGGCAACCTCTTCGAGACGTCCATGATCCGCGGCTTCGAGGGCCCCGCGTCCGAGGCCCACACCACCGCCCAGCAGCGCTACCAGGCGCTCCACCACCAGTTCGTGGCCTCGGGTCGCGTGATCCGCTACGGGCATGCGACCTACCCTGACCTCAGGTTTGCCAACATGGACTGCTTCATCCTGACCTATGCCATGACCTGCGATCCCGCTGACGTCCTGCTCAACGAGCGCGAGATGCGCACCCGTAACTGGTACTGCTCGGACGTGCAGGTGCGCGGCGCCTACCCCAGCTACGCCAGGCGCCTCTGGGAGGAGGAGGGCGTCGAGCTTGCGATTGCGGGCGGCGACCTGGACGACATCGCGGCTGGCACGATAGACTTCTACACCTTCAGCTACTACATGAGCAACGTCGTCTCCACCCACGAGCACGAGGACACCAAGGGCAACATGACCATGGGCGGCGTGAACCCCTACCTCGAGTCCACCGACTGGGGCTGGCAGATTGACCCGGACGGCCTGCGCTTCTCGCTCAACGAGATCTACGACCGCTACCAGATCCCCCTGATGGTGGTCGAGAACGGCATGGGCGCCCTCGACACGGTGGAGGAGGACGGCTCCATCCACGACGACTACCGCATCGGCTACCTCAGGCGTCACGTGGCCGCCATGCGCGAGGCCGTGGCCGACGGCGTAGACCTCATGGGCTACACATGGTGGGGCCCAATCGACCTCGTGTCGGCCGGCACGGGCGAGATGCGCAAGCGCTATGGCTTCATCTACGTTGACAAGCACGATGACGGCTCGGGCGACTACTCCCGCCTGCGCAAGGACTCGTTCTTCGCCTACCAGAGGATCATCAAGTCGAACGGCGCCGACGGGCTCGAATAGGGGAGGCCATGGCACGCAGGGTGATTCTCACGGACGTCGATGGCACGCTCGTCGACTACGGAGCTGCGCGCGACAAGAGGCGTGCGCGAGGGACGCAGAGGGGTGGGGGGGGCGGGGGGGGGGGGGGGCCCCCCCCCGGGGGGCCGGGCCCGGCGGCCCCCCGCGGCGACCGCGGGCGGGGGCCCGCGCGGGGGTTTGGGCGCGCCCCAGGGCCGCCCGCGCCC
>NZ_DBHHPX010000018.1:0-51018 GCF_057241865.1 Tractidigestivibacter sp. | reverse complement strand
GGTGTCTCTCCTGGCGTTCGCTGCCCCGGTGTCGTACCCGGGCGCGGCCGCCCACAGGGGGGGGGGGGTGGGCCCGAGGTGGGGCGGCCGGATGGGGGGGCCGGCCCACCCCTCCCTGGTGGCCCTGCCAGCGGCTCACGCTGGCCTGAACGTCGGTCGTCAGCCTACTTCTGGTAGGCCACGACCTTCTCGCCCGCCTGCGCCGCGCCCTCGTGCACAAGCTCCACGGAGGCGAGGTCATCGGTGTTGGTGAGCGCCATGATGACCACGGTGTCGTGGCCTGCGGCGGCGATCTTGGCCTTGTCGAAGCTCAGCAGGGGCTCGCCGGCCGCGACGTGGGCGCCCTTGGTGCTAAAGACCTTGAAGCCGTCGCCGTGCATCTCTACGGTGTCAACGCCCACGTGGATGAGCACCTCGGCTCCGCTGTCATCCACGATGCCGAGCGCGTGGAAGTTTGGCGACCCGATGGCGCTCAGCGTGCCCGAGACGGGCGCGTAGACGACCGAGCCCGTGGGCTCGATGCCACAGCCCTTGCCCATGGCACCGCTGCTGAACACGACGTCGCTTACCTGCGCGAGCGGCACGACCGTGCCATCCACCGGGCAGAGGACCTCCCCCGGCTGCGCGCTCACGGCAAGCGCCTCGGGCTTCGCCGGCTTCCTGAACCTGTCGAACAGACCCATGTGCCCCTCCTTCTTCCTGTGACTGGGGATAGCGTTTCTCCTTGGTGGAACGACCTGTCCCCCAGTCTAGACGATGAGCGCCGGGGGAGCGCAGGGAACGGGTGGCCGGATGGGGCCATCTGTCCCCCTGAGAGCGGTCGGAAGCGTCGGCTCGCAGGCGCGCCCAGCGGCCTCCCTACGCGGGAAAGAACGTCGCCAGGACCTTCTCCATCGTGATGCCGCCAAACAGGCCCCCCCGATTGCATGCCGCTCCAGGACCTCGCGAACGGTATCCCTCCGGTAGGGGCAGCCGACGAGTTCGTCCGTCAGCGTCCCAAGGGGCACCAGGGAGAGGAAGTCGTCGAAGAACCGGATGTCGCCAATCCGCTCCCGTGTGATGGAGGCCTGCACCTCCAGCTCGCCGCCGTTCTGCCAGCTCCTGTTGCGCAGGCCATAGACTGGGGAGCGTCCAAAGACCTATTCCCAGGTGTCGTACTTCTCGGCCTTCAGGCGACGGACCAGGTCCAGCTCCCCATCGTCCAGCTCGTCGGGCACGAGGCCGCCCCCCGCCAGGGCATGTCTCACATAAGCACAGAGTTCGGGGAGGGCTATGTCGCAGCCCTTCCGCGCCAGGCACGCATGGATGTTGCCGATCCTGCCTCGGACGGACTAGGCGCGCTTTGCGCGGAACTTCTGGGGGTCCACCCCCAAGACGCCGGCGATGAGGGACGAATCCGAGTCGAAAAGAAGCGTCCCATGATGGAGGGCCCTTCCCCTAGCCAACCGCTGCGCCGTTCCCGACACCTTTCTCCCATCGACGATGATGTCGTTGCACCCGGAGGCGCATGTGTCGAGGTCCAGCCCGCACAGGGCATCGACGCTGGGCAGGGCGAAGCGCTCCAGCATCAGGTGGCTCGCGTCCCCCGCATCGGCTATGAACGGGTAGTTGAGGTTTCCGAGGTCATGGTAGACTGGCGCCGCTACCCGTCGTGTGACGGGCGATCCCGGTGTCGTGCTCGCGGACGAAGCGTTGGCCGATCTCTGCCTCCGCGCCCTGGTTCTGTTCCAGGACGATGGTGTTGTCGTTCTGCCAGGGCATCAGGTAGGTGGCATCGCGGCGGCTCAGGAGGACGTGCTCCTCAAACGCCAGGTTGAAGTTTGGGTCCACGGATCCCGTTTCGAGGTATCCGACGATGCCGGTCATGGCAGCTCCCCTCTCCTGGTCGTTGCATCCCCCTTCGGGTCCGCAGGCGGGGTCCGTCGAGGGGTGGTCGAGCGCTTCGCGAGACGCCCGTGCGTGGGTGGCACCTGTTCCCCGCAGACCCGCGCACGTTGTGGGGCGGGACCCTGGCGTGGCTAGTCGGCCTTCTGCAGGCGCGCCACGCTCAGGCGCTCCACGAGTTCGAGGTTCATTGAGATGCGTACCGTGTTGCCATCGGTCTTGCCCTTGATGATGTTCGAGAGGCGCTGTACCGCCGTCGCCCCCATGCATTCCTTTGGAACCCCCATCGTCGTGAGGGGAGGGTTGAAGAAGCTGCTTGTGTAGATGTTATCAAACCCCATGACCGATACGTCTTCGGGCACGCGGATGCCATGGTCCTGGAGGGCGCGGATGCAGCCCGATGCAATGAGGTCGTTATCGGCGAAGAACGCCGTGGGCAGCTTGGGGCTGGTGTCAAGGTAGGCAAGCATATCCATGCAGGCGGCATCCATCGTCGGGCCCACGCGCACGATGGTGTTCTGGGCGGGATCCGAGGAGCGCCCTATGTCTCCCATGGCGGAGAGGAATCCCTGCTGGCGCTCGAGAAAATTGCGGATGTCCACCTTCGAGTGGAGGTAGCCGATGTCGGTGTGCCCCATACCGTGAAGGTACCGCACGGCCTCCCAGGCACCACGGCTGTTGTCGATGACGACGGAGTCGAGGTTCTTGGTGGGAAACCAGCTGTCCAAAAGGACGATGGGCACGCCAAGGCGCTCGAACTGCGATACCTCGCGTGCGCGCATCTCGGTCGCAAGCAGCAGTATGCCTGCGCACTTGATGGATTGCAGCGCCTTGAGCTGCTCCGAGGCATGCTCATGCTCATAGAAGTATGAGATGGAGAGGCGGTGGTAGCCGTTGCGGTATGTGGCATCCGAGGCGCCCTTGATGAGGGCCTCGAAGAAGGGCGTCTCCCGCACCACCTTTCCGTGCTGCTTATAGATGATGAACAGGAGGGTGCTCGTCTTGCGATGAGCTCCCCCCGACGCGCGCTCGAGCCCCATCTCCTTCGCAATCCGGAGGACGCGCTCGCGTGTCTGTGCCCCGACGCCTGGCTTGTTTCTCAGTACGAGCGAGACGGTCGCAGGGGAGACGCCTGCCTCGCGTGCCACATCCCGTGATGTCACCCTTGCTGTGCCGGACATGCGCTTCCCTTCGTCGAGATACGGCGGCCAACTCCCGGCGGCACCTATAGTTTAGTACTAAATATTTAGTAAATATTTTTCACTTATTTACTAATCGTTCAAAGAGCATACCATGAATGCAAGCATACGATATCGTGCCGATTCAGTCGGAAGGGTCAGGGAGAGGCATGGACACCATTCGCATCGGATATGCGCCTACCCGCAGGAGCATCTTCTCCGCTCCGGACGCCAGACGGTATCGCACGATCATCGCGGACAGGCTGACCGAGCTAAACGTTGAGTTCGTGGACATCGACGACATCAATGATGAGGGACTCCTCTTCGACGAGGATGACCGCATCAGGGTGCTGGAGAAGTTCCGCGCCGCGGGGGTTGACGGCCTGTTCCTCCCGCACTGCAACTTCGGCACCGAGTTCATCTGCGCGCGCCTTGCCAAGGACCTCGGAAAGCCCGTCCTCCTGTGGGGCCCGCTTGACGAGCGGCCTGAGCCCAACGGCGTGCGCCTGCGTGACACCCAGTGCGGCCTCTTCGCCACGGGCAAGGTGCTTCGCCGCTTCCAGGTGCCCTTCACCTACCTGACCAACTGCCGGGTGGATGACCCCGTCTTCGAGCGAGGCCTGCGCGACTTCCTTGCCGTCTGCAACGTGGTGAGGGCCTTCCGGGCCGCCCGCATCCTGCAGATAGGTCCCAGGCCCTACGAGTTCTACTCCACCATGTGCAACGAGGGCGAGCTGCTGGAACGGTTCAATATCGAGTGCGTGCCTGTGCCCCTCGGCGAGCTCGCGCGTGGCGTGCGGCAGGCCACAGGCGAGGTCACGGGTGACGGCAGCTCTGACGTCGAGGCCCAGCTCGCGTGGATGGGGGAGCACTTCGACCGCGACTGCAGCAGCGAGCAGGCTCAGACCGTGGCCGCCATGGCCGTCGCCATCCGTCGTCTCCTCAAGAGCTACCACTGCACGGCCGGCTGCATCCAGTGCTGGAACGAGCTCCAGCATGAGCTGGGCATCATGCCCTGTGCGGCAAACTCCATCCTCAACGAGGAGGGCACGCCCATCACCTGCGAGACCGATGTGCACGGTGCCATCACCAGCCTGATGGTCGAGGCTGCTGACATGGGCCGCAAGCGCTCCTTCTTCGCTGACTGGACCATCCGTCACCCCGACGAGCCCAATGGCGAACTCCTGCAGCACTGTGGGCCGTGGCCCTGCAGCGTCGCTAGGGAGAGGCCCACGATCACCGTTCCCCTGGCGTTCGATTACAACGGCGCCCTCACGGCCGAGGCCAGGCACGGCAACCTCACGCTGGCGCGCTTCGATGGCGACAACGGCGTATACTCCCTGCTGCTAGGCAACGCCGAGGGCATCGACGGCCCCAAGGGCATGGGCACCTACCTGTGGGTGAGGGTGGACAACATCAAGCGCCTTGAGGCCAAGATCGTCGAAGGGCCCTACATCCATCACTGCGTGGGCATCCACGATGACGTCGTGCCGGTGCTGTACGAGGCCTGCAAGTACCTGGGCATCACACCCGACCTGTACGACCCGATCGAGGAAGACGTCAAGGCATACCTGAGGGGTGAGTAGGGTGGCGGACATTGCCGAGCTGGAACGCCTGCGCTGGGAGCTGCGCCAGGACTGTGTGGACATCATCATGGCGGGTGGCGGCGGCCACATCGGCGGTGACATGTCCATCATGGATGCGCTGCTGGTGCTCTACGCCAATCACCTCAACATCACGCCCGAGACGATGGACGATCCCAATCGCGATCGCTTCATCCTCTCCAAGGGCCATGCAATGGAGGCCTACTATGCGGTCCTCTGCAACCGTGGCTTCCTTGACCTCGAGGACGTCAAGGCCCGCTTCTCCACGTTCGGCTCGCCCTATATCGGTCACCCCAACAACAAGCTGCCAGGCATCGAGATGAACTCTGGATCGCTGGGCCATGGGCTGCCGGTTGCCGTGGGTATGGCGCTTGCCGCTCGGATGGACGGCCGCTCCTATCGCACGTATGTGTTCCTTGGTGACGGCGAGCTGGCCGAGGGTTCCGTGTGGGAGGGGGCCATGAGCGGCGGCAGCTATGCCCTCGACAACCTGTGTGCCCTGGTCGATCGCAACCGTCTGCAGATCTCTGGCTCCACTGAGGACGTCATGCGGCAGGACCCCCAACAGGAACGTTGGGCCGCCTTCGGGTGGAATGTGATCTCCATTCCCGGCAACGACCTCACCGCCCTCGACGCCGCTTTCACCCTGGCTCAGAAGGCCAAGGGCAAGCCGACCGTCATCATCGCGAACACCACCAAGGGCTACGGGAGTCCCGTGATGGAGGACAAGGCCGACTGGCACCACAAGCTGCCCAGCGCCGAGGAGTATGCCCACATATCCGCTGATTTCAAGGCCCGAAGGGAGGCTGAGCGTCATGCCTAACACCGTGCCCAACCGCAAGGTAATTTGTGACGTGCTCATGAGGCACGCAGCCACCGACAAGGACGTTGTGGTGCTCTGTTCCGATTCCCGCGGGTCGGCCTCGCTCACGCCCTTCTTCGAGCGGTATCCGGAGCAGTCTGTCGAGGTGGGCATTGCCGAGCAGGACCTCGTGGGCATCGCCGCGGGCCTCGCTGCGTGCGGCAAGAAGCCCTATGCCGCCAGCCCCGCCTCCTTCGTGAGCACCCGCTCCTACGAGCAGGCCAAGGTTGACTGTGCCTACTCCGACACCAACGTCAAGCTCATTGGCATCTCGGGGGGCGTGAGCTATGGTGCCCTGGGCATGAGCCACCACTCCACCCAGGACATCGCCGCCATGAGCGCCATCCCCAACATGCGCGTGTACCTCCCGAGCGACCGCTTCCAGACGGCACGGCTCTTCGACGCCCTGCTCGAGGACGAGCACCCAGCCTACATCCGCGTGGGCCGCAATCCCGTCGAGGACGTCTATGCCGAGGACTCCTGCCCCTTCCAGATGGATCGGGCCACGGTGGTTCGCGAGGGCACCGATGTGCTGCTTGTGGCCTGCGGTGAGATGGTCCGACCTGCGGTTGTGGCGGCCGATCTCTTGGCTGCGGATGGCGTGAGCGCCACCGTGCTCGACATGTACTGCGTCAAGCCCCTCGACCGCGAGGCCATCATCACGTATGCGCGGGATGCCAAGGTGGTCGTGAGCGTGGAGGAGCATGCGCCCTTCGGTGGCCTGGGCTCGATGGTAGCTCAGGTGGTGGGCGAGGAGTGCCCGAGGCCCTGCGTCACGATGGCACTTCCCGACGCACCGGTCATCACGGGTACCTCATGGGAGGTCTTCGCGCAGTACAACCTGGATGCGCATGGAATCGCCACGCGCGCGCGGGAGCTCCTCGTCAAGGGGGGCTAGTGCCTGGCATCCAGGCTCTTGGTGGGGTGTGAGGCAGGGATGGCCTGCCTGTACAACGAGTTCAGGGGAGGAGCAATCATGAAAGACATTTCGAGGCGCGACTTCTGTAGGGTCTCCGGTGTCATGGGCGCAGGCCTCGGCCTTGCCGCACTGCTTACCGCGTGTGGGGGTGGCTCATCGGACACCTCCCAGCCTGCAAGCTCCGGCTCCGGTGGCGAGCGGGAGGTACTGAAGGGAGGCGGCTCCAACATCATCTATGTCATCACGCCCTCCGTCTCCAACCCCGCCTTCAAGGCCGAGGCCGACGGTGCCACCGACGAGGCGCAGAAGCTGGGCTATGAGGTCAAGGCAAACTCCCACGATGACGACCTCAACAAGCAGTCCGAGCTCTTCGATTCCGCCATCGCCGACAAGGCGGCCGCCATCATCTGTGACAACGCCGGTGCCGATGCGACGGTCGCAGCCGTCCAGAAGGCGGCGGAGGCGGGCATCCCCACCTTCCTGATCGACCGTGAGATCTCCTCGACGGGCGATGCCATCGCCCAGATCATCGCCGACAACAACCAGGGCGCCTCGGACGTGGCCCAGGCCTTCGTGGACGCCATGGGCGAGAGGGGCAACTACGTCGAGCTCAAGGGCAAGGATTCCGACACCAACGCCCATGTGCGCTCCGACGCGTTCCATGCCGTCATCGACCAGTATCCGGACATGAGGATGCTCGATGCCCAGACGGCCAACTGGGAGAAGGATGAGGCCTACAACAAGATGGAGGCCCTCATCCAGACCTATGGCAGCGACATCAACGGCGTCATATCCGGCAACGACACCATGGTCCAGGGCGTCTGCGCGGCCCTCGACTCCGCGGGCATGAGCATCCCCGTCGTCGGTGTCGATGGGTCCGATGAGGTGCGTGACCTCATCAAGCAGGGCAAGGCCACGGCCACCGCGCTCCAGCAGTTCGACGTCATCGCCCGTACCGCCGTCCAGGAGGCCGACGCATACCTCAAGGAGGGTACGATGGGCAAGGATGAGAAGCAACTCATCCCCTGCATCGTCATCACCAAGGACAATGCCGACAAGCTCGACGGCTTCGTCTACACGGAGTAGCGCGACGTCTGCGGCGTCCCTCAGGCAGGTAAGCGGTGGGGACGGGCTCCGTCCGCGGTCCCATCGCCACGGAACCGCGCACGGTGGCTCGTCCCGGCGATGCGGCGTGTCGGCAGGAGAAGGAGAGAAAGATGAGAAGGAGCATGCTCCCGGTCATGGTGAGCGCATTTCTGGTGGGCTCGCTTGCCCTCTTTGGGTGTACGGTAGTGCCCATTGGCCAGGAGGGCACGTACACGGGTGAGTCCACCTTTGATGCCGCGAGCGACATCGACACCCTGTGGAGCGAGAACGTGCAGTCCGAGATTGGTGGCAACGCACAGGACCTCAACGGGCTGCTGAGCGCGAGCAGCTTGGTCGCCGATGACACGGCGAGCCAGTTCGCAGGCAAGAGCCTCTCCACCTCCTCGAGCGCAGCCGGCAATGCCGTGGTCTATGCGGTCAAGGGGACCGGCACCGTCACCGATGTCATCGCGAAGGCAGCCGATTCGGGGGCATCCTCCAAGGGCTACATCACCATCATGCTCGAAGGCTACGATGGGCCCACCGAGGTCGACATCAACGTCGGCCCCGTCATATCGGACACGTCGTTGCGTGACTACCTCAGCAGCATCAACCTCAACGATTACAGGGACACGACCGAGTGGTCACAGGTCTCCAAGGGCCTCAACGACAAGGCTCAGTCCGAGGTCATCGACCCTGCCGACATAGCCACCATCAAGGGCAGGAGGGTCACCTTCGTGGGCGCCTTCACGGCCAACTCGGCGACAATGAGCAAGATCACCATCACTCCTATCGAGATGGTAGTCGAGTAGGGGTCCACGGACGCTTGGGAAGGAAGTGCGTACGTATGTCAGGCTATAGCTGTCCGGATGATGTGTTCCTGCATGCCGATCGGATTTCAAAGGTGTACCCCGGTACCAAGGCGCTCGACAACGTCTCGTTCGACCTGCTCAAAGGTAAGGTCAATGTCCTGATTGGCGAAAATGGCGCCGGCAAGTCCACGCTGATGAAGATGATTGCCGGCATCGAGCAGCCGTCATCGGGCGCCCTGTACATTGGCGATGCCGAGGTGAGCTTCAAGGACACGACCGAGGCCCGCCGCCACGGCATCGGCATCATCCATCAGGAGCTCAGTCTCTTTCCCAATCTCAACGTGTACCAGAACATCTTCATGAACAGGGAGCATAAGCGGGGTCTCAGCCTTGATGACGCCTACCACATGAATGCGTCCAAGAAGGTCCTTGACCTCCTGGAGCATCCCATGGACCCCACCACTAGGGTCGGCAGCCTCCGCGTCGGCCAGCAGCAGATGATAGAGATTGCCCGCGAGCTGGTCGATGACGATCTCCAGGTGCTCATCATGGACGAGCCCACCTCGTCACTGTCGCAGCAAGAGGTGCAGGTCCTCTTCAAGATCATGCGCGGCCTCACGGCTGGCGGCCTCTCCATCGTCTACATCTCCCATCGTCTCGAGGAGGTCATGGAGATCGGCGATCACGTCACCATCCTGCGCGACGGCAGGTATGTGGACGACGCTGACGTCAAGGACATCAGCATCAGCTGGATCGTCCAGAAGATGACCGGTGGCGAGAAGCAGTACCCCAAGCGTGACCGCGTCGTCGATTGGGACGCGCAACCCAAGGTCCTCGAGGTCAGCGACCTCTGCCTGCCCAAGCCTGGCGGGGGGTACCTCGTCGACCACGTGAGCTTCGACCTCAGGAAGGGCGAGGTGCTGGGCATTTACGGCCTTTTGGGCGCCGGACGCACCGAGGTGTTCGAGTGCATCATGGGGCTGCGTCCCGAGCACACGGGAACGATCAGGCTCAACGGTAGGCCCATCACCATCGGTAGCGTCTCGCAGATGATCGACGCGGGCATCTCGCTCATCCCGGAGGATCGCCAGGGGGGCGGCCTGGTCCAGACCTTGGACATCGAGAAGAACGTGTCCCTTGCGGCACTCAAGCGCTACCGGAAGGGGCCGCTCATCGACTCCGTCACGGAGGGCAGGAGGGTCGACGAGGAGATCCGGGACATCCACATCAAGGTCGCCGACAAGCACCTGCCGATCCTGTCGCTCTCGGGCGGCAATCAGCAAAAGGTCGTCATCGCCAAGGGGCTGCTCACCGAGCCACAGATCCTGCTCATGGACGAGCCGTCCCGCGGCATCGACATCGGGGCCAAGACCGAGGTCTACGAGATAATTGACAAGTATGCCAGGCAGGGGCTCTCGATCATCGTCATCTCCTCTGAGCTCGAGGAGATCATAGCCATTTCCGACCGCATTCTCGTCCTCTCGAACGGCAGGCTCACGGGCGAGTTCGCGGGGGGCCACATTGACAAGGATGCGCTGGCGCTCGCTTCCTACAAGGGACACCATGCTGTGAAGGCAGAGAAGGAGAACTAGACATGGCAGCTGAAACTAAGAAGGCCTCGGGGGGTACCAACAACCTGCTGATGGTGCTGCTGAACGGCCGAACCCTCATCGTGCTGGTCGTTCTCATGATCTTCTTCAGCCTTGCCACTCCCAACTTCTTCACGGCAGGGTCGCTCCTCTCCGTGGCCAAGCACGTGGCACTCTATGGCATCCTCGCCATTGGCATGACGTTCGTCATCATCACGGGGGGCATTGACCTCTCGGTGGGAGCGGTGGTCGGCCTCGCCGGCATGGTCTCGGCGGGCTTCGTACAGGAGGGTCTGACCCTCACCTTTGCGGGTGTGACAATCTACTTCAGCGTGCCCGTTGTGGTGCTGCTCACCCTGCTCATGGGTGTCGTGCTGGGGATGCTGAACGGTCTCGTCATCACGAAGCTGGGCGTCGCCCCCTTCATCGCCACGCTGGGCACCATGTACGTCTGGCGGGGCTTCGCCAACATCCGCTCCAATGGGGCGACGTTCTCCAGCATCTCGGGACATGTCGGGCTCGGCAACACGGGATACGGCTTCTTTGCCTCGAGCGTCCTGGGCATCCCCATGGGCGTCATCATCTTTGCGATCTTTGCCGTCATTGCGGGCATCGTGCTCAAGAAGACGGCCTTTGGCTGGCACGTGCTGGCAATCGGTGGCAACCAGAACGCGGCGCGCCTTTCGGGCATCAAGGTCGACCGCAACCTCATCATCGTCTATGCCATCTCGGGCTTCTGCGCCGCCATGGTCGGCATCATCACCACCTCGCAGCTCATGGGCGCCAACCCCTCTACCGGCACCTCTTGGGAGATGAACGCCATCGCGGCGTCCGTCCTGGGTGGTACCTCCATGGCGGGTGGCGTAGGAACCATCCTTGGCACCGTCGAGGGTGCCTTCGTCATCGGCGTCATCAACGATGGTATGGCCATGTGTGGCGTCACGGAGTTCTGGCAGCAGGTCATACGTGGCATCGTGATCATCATTGCCGTCGTCATCGACCAGGTCCAGCGCAACCTTCAGGCGCGCATGGCCCTGCAGGCGCGCAACGAGGGCAAGGGCGACGCGGGTGACGATGGGGCCGTCGGACCCACATCGGCATAGCCACCAGACATCATGCCGCCATGTCCTAGGGGGCATGCGAGCTCCGGGCGGCGTCATGGCCCGCATGTGGCCTCGTGGCACGCCCCGCGTCAAAGGCGTCAAAGGAGGAAGAGCATGAAGAAGAGGGGCATTCTCAACGTCCAGCTTGCCGGTCTGCTGGCCGGCTTGGGGCACAAGGACACCTACATGATTGCCGACGCTGGCATGCCCATCCCGAGGGGGGTCGAGGTCGCAGACCTTGCCGTCATCGGCGGTGTGCCTACGTTTCAGCAGGTCATGGATGCCGTGATGGACGAGTGTGCGGTTGAGCGCTATGTCCTCGCCGAGGAGATCAGGGAGGCAAACCCCCATCTCCATGAGTACATACTCCGCAAGCTCGATGGGGTCGAGCACGACTACGTTGCGCACCGTGACCTCAAGGCAGCAGAGGTCACCTGTAAGTTTGTGATTCGTACCGGCGAGTTCTCCCCCTATCCCAACATCCTTCTGACGGCTGCCTGTGCGTTCTAGGACAGCGTGTCGATAGTGCATGACGCACGATTGGAGAGCCCATGAGGATTCTCGATTTTGGATCCCTCAACATAGACTACGTCTATGGCGTCGACCACATCGTCGCGCCGGGAGAGACGCTCGCCTCGACGCAGCGCAGCGTCTTCCCTGGCGGCAAGGGACTCAACCAGGCCGTGGCACTTGCCCGCGCGGGTGCGCGGGTATGGCAGGCGGGGATGGTGGGTCCCGAGGGGGGTCTGCTGCTGGACGTCTGCAGGGACGCAGGCGTCGACACGCACCTCGTCGGTCACAGCGACGTAGTCACGGGGCATACGGTCATACAGGTGGATGCGAAGGGGCAGAACTGCATCCTGCTCTATGGGGGCGCCAATCGGCAGGTGGACGAGGGTTACGTGGATCAGGTGCTCGCCCAGTTCTCGGCGGGGGACTACCTTGTCCTCCAGAACGAGATTTCATGCCTCGCCTACCTTGTTGATCGCGCGTGTGCCTTGGGCATGAAGGTCATCCTGAACCCCTCGCCGTACGATGACGCGCTACGTGCCATCGACCTGGGCAAGGTGTCACTGTTCGTCCTCAACGAGATTGAGGGGGCACAGATCTCGGGCGGCTCAACGGATCCGGCCGATGTGCTTTGGCGGCTGGGGGAGCAGTACCCCCAAGCCGAGGTGGTGCTCACCCTCGGTTCCAGGGGGTCGGTGTACCAGTGTGGCGGGCATCGCTATGAGCAGGGCATCTTCGAGGTTGAGGTCGTCGACACCACTGCTGCGGGGGATACGTTCACGGGCTACTTCGTGTGGGCGCGAAGCGTTGGCAAGCCGGTGCCGGAGGCCCTGGCGCTGGCCGCCAAGGCGTCTGCGATGGCGGTGTCGCGGCAGGGGGCGGCGCCGTCCATCCCCACGATGGCACAGGTCCGGGCAAGCTCGCTGGGCTAGTGCTTGTGCCTGCGGAGCGGTCTCGACGGGCGGGGGTTGTTGAGGCGTTCCGCCTTGGCGTTGGCGAGCCGTTGTCGGGCGATGCGAAACTTCTCTGCGGCCTCGGGATGCTCGGCGGCCGCCCTGAAGCAGATGACCAGGTAGACAAGGGCGAGTGCGAAGTTGAGGACGGAGAGGTACAGGGCGCCTCCCTCAAGGGAGAAGACGGCCGTGCTACCCGGGACCGTCATGAGCACGATGTCGAGGAAGGTGAAGAGAAGGGGGACGAACGCCCAGCCATGGGACACGCGGGGGAGTCGGCTCGCGTCGACGCCCGCACGGATGTCCTCGATGGCGGTTGCCAGAAACGCCACCAGGCGCACGAGGGACATGAGGGCGTCCGATTGACGGTAGCCAAAGAGGTTCCAGGCTCCATTGCCTGCAGCGAGGTACGCGAACGACCATGCGATCGACAGGGCCGAGGCGACGATCAGCACGTTTTGGAAGCGGGAGCGCGCCGTGTGGAAGAGCACAATGAACCTGCGGAACGACGAGCGGATGCTGGCTGACGAGCGCAGGCCGTTGTCAGTGGCCATGGGTGAGGAGGGAGGCTCAACGCCATCGCCCGTTGCCATGACCCGCTCCCGCTCGAGCGCTCTCGTGGCGCGCAGTCTCCGTCGATGCTTGCGTCTGCTCTGTCGTGACATGAAGGCTCCCTTG
Organism: Tractidigestivibacter sp.; assembly: GCF_057241865.1. NCBI lineage: Bacteria > Bacillati > Actinomycetota > Coriobacteriia > Coriobacteriales > Atopobiaceae > Tractidigestivibacter > Tractidigestivibacter sp. The sequence goes on along the minus strand of NZ_DBHHPX010000018.1, from coordinate 37,840 downwards.
GGCGTGGGTCGTGACGCCCTGTGTGTCGGGCGCCGGAGCGGTTGGTTCGATTCTAGACAATTGTGGCACCATCGGGATGACGAACGCGCTCGGACAGGCATGCGCCATGCTGTGTGACAGGGAAGGGACAAGGGAGGGGAAGCCCCATGGCCTCGTACGTTCTTGGCATCGACCAGAGCACGCAGGGAACCAAGTCGCTGCTCTTTGACGAGAAGGGGTCGCTCGTGGCCCGCGCCGACCGGCCTCATCGACAGATCGTGAGCGACCGGGGATGGATCGAGCACGATGCGGAGGAGATCTACGCCAACGTGCTCGCTACCGTGGCCGACGTCGTGGCACGGGCCTCCATCGACAAGGGCGACATCCGTGGCGTGGGCATCTCCAACCAGCGCGAGACGTCGCTCGTGTGGGATGTCGGTGGCGCGCCACTTGCACGCGCCATCGTCTGGCAGGATGCGCGCGCCGAGAACGTGTGCGAACGGTTGCGTCGTCAGGGCATGGCCGAGCTCGTGCGCGTGCAGACAGGCATAGAGCTCTCGCCCTACTTTCCGGCCGCCAAACTCGCGTGGCTCATGAAGAACGTGCCCGCCGCCTCCCATGCGTTGGCCAGGGGGGAGCTACGCCTGGGCACCGTGGACACCTACCTCCTGTATCGCCTGACGGGAGGTGCCGCCTACAGGACGGATTACTCCAATGCCTCGCGCACCGAGCTCTTTGACATCTCCCGTCTGACATGGAGCGAGGAGCTGTGCGATGCCTTCGGTGTGCCTGTCTCCGTGCTGCCTGAGGTCTGTGACTCCGACGCCGCCTTCGGCATGACCGACTTCGAGGGCTACCTCGATGCGCCCATTCCCATCCATGGCATCCTGGGCGACTCGCACGCCGCCCTGTTCGCCCAGGGGTGCATGAGGGCGGGCATGGTCAAGGCCACCTATGGCACGGGCTCGTCCGTCATGATGAACGTGGGCGAGGACCTTGTACGCTCAGGGAGTGGGCTCGTGTCGTCCCTGGCCTGGAAGTTGAACGGTACGGTCAACTATGTGCTCGAGGGCAACGTCAACTACGCTGGTGCCGTCATCACCTGGCTCAAGGACGACTTGGGACTCGTTCGGTCTGCCGATGAGACGGAGGCGCTGGCCCGAGCGGCCACCGAAGGCGACCGTTCCTACCTGGTGCCGGCTTTCACGGGCCTGGGTGCCCCCTACTGGGACAGCGATGCCACGGGCGCGCTCGTGGGCATGACGCGCACTACGCGCAGGGCGGAGGTGGTTCGCGCCGCCCTCGACTGCATTGCCTACCAGATCACGGACGTCCTCAAGGCCATGGAGGCGGACGCCGGCCTGCGAATAGACGATCTGCGCGTGGATGGGGGCCCCACCCACAACGGGTACCTCATGCAATTCCAGAGCGACATTGCGCGCTGTCTCGTTGCCGTGTCACCTACCGAGGAGCTCTCTGGCATGGGGGCTGCCTACGCTGCGGGTTGTGGTATGGGGGTCTATGACGCGGCCACGCTCTTTCGGGGCGTCGAGCGCAGACGCTACGTGCCTCTGCGGGACGAGGAATGGGCACAGGGGCGATATGCGGGCTGGCGGCATGCGGTGTCGAAGGCGCTTTCGGACTCTTGAATTCCCATTGCTAGCGCAACGGCAAAAGGCAAGGCGGTGGTCCATGGGGACCTACAACGGCGCTTGCGGATGCGTTCGTCGGGAGGGGCTGGCATGGGTCGCCACAGCCACCTTGGCATCGCCGGACGGGAGGGCATCATGGCCCGCTGGGGGTATCCCTATAGCTTTGTCAAGCCGCAGCAGGCGGCTTTCCTACATCGCCTGACGGCGGCTCCACATAGGGGATTCCCTGTGCCTGTCGAACCCGCTGTACCGGCGGCCTCTGCCGTCGTCGATGTCGTCGCCCTCTGACTAGTAGCGCGCCACGGTGTGCCGGTTGGTCCCGTAGCGGCGCCCGATGCCGGTGAGGTTGGGCTCTATCCCGAGCTGCCGGTAGGCGTTGGGCTCTCCCACGATGCTCCTCCCTTCCAGTTCCTCGCTCCTTCCGCGTGTCGGCTGCACGTCCAGGAGCTGACTTTCGTTGACGAAACCGGCGGGAGTACGTTGGCGCGGATGGCGCCGCTGATTGGTCGGATTGGCCAAATATATGTGGCCACAATCCCCCCTTGCACAGTGCTGGTACCATGTGGCGTCCGTGGCGGCACGAGCCATGTGATCGGGGGCGGGGTTAGCCGCCAGCGAGAGCGCGCTGGCGGACGACGGGGCTCTCGCGACGTGGCGGTCCTCGGCCCCGCCTCCCGCCGGCGCGGCGAGGACCACCACCCATGGCCGGGGGATGGCATGCTCCCCCCGCGTCCGCGACCGTTGCTCGCGCCTGCCCGGCGGCTCGTCATGGGCGCGCGCAGGGAAGGCGTACGAGAGGCTGCGTCCCGGGGTCTGCGGGGACGCGGAGTTCTCCAACGGCTACGAGCGGGACGCGTGCCCGCTGTGCCGCAGCCCGGACCTGGCGCGCCGGGGGCACGACCGCAGCGGCGCCAGGCGGTGGTGACGCGGGGCGTGCGGGGCGACGCTCGCCCCGGCGACGGGCACGGTCCCCGAGGACCACAGGCTCCCAGTTGCGGCGTGGTCGGAGTTCCTGCTCGAGCCCTTCCCCCACGAGAGCCTGGCGGGCGTGACCCGGCAGAACCGCAGGTCGCCGACCACGCTGCCCCACTAGCTCGCGAGGCTGCTCATGGCCCTGGGCGGAGCCCAGGACGCCTCGGTCCTCTCCGGCAGGGTCCAGGCGGACGAGATGATGCACCCCGTGCCGGCGGTCGACAGGGAGAGCCCCCCACAACGCCGTGGCGGGGGGCGCCACCTCGTCAGCGAGGCCTACGACCTGAGACTCGTTAAAGGCCTGCCGGACAGGGAGGGCCCGTTCGCAAGGGTCAACCGGCTCTGCTTCCTCCTGAGGCTGTCTCTGAACTGCCGCATGGGCTTCGACCGCGCGAGCCTCCCCGGCTGGCTCGGCCTCTTCTCTGTGATGATGAACCCACCCGACAGCAAGATGGAGAAGGCCGAGATGGTCCTGGATTGGGCAATGGCCTTCCCGAACACGCTGAGGCATCGGGACTTCTATAGGGGGAGGCCCAGCTCAGAGGGCCGAGCCCTCCCTAAGCCACCAACACTGTGCAAGAGGGGATTGTGTTGGCATTAGCATCCACGGAATCCGGATGGCGCCGTTCGACTGGCTATTTGCTAGCGTATCCCGCGAGCTTGGAGGCGAGATCGACGAGGTCAAAATCGTTGGCTTTCTGGATTCTGGAGAGCAACCTCGTATATCGCTCGTCCTTCAGATTCGCGAAGGCTCCGACCATGGCGCCGGTGATGGCGGCGACGGTGTCCGTGTCATAGCCGATGTTTACGGCGTCTATAGTGGCCTGGAGCGCATCGTCCATGTTCAGGAGGGCAAGCCCATAGGCGCAGGGGACGGCCTCGGAGATCAGTAGGCCGCTGCCGACGACCTCCGATATCCTCCGGAGCTTCTCCTCCTTAGAGCCAGGGCCGCGGACGATCTCGTTGGCAAGGTGCATGCGCTCGACGACGCTGGCACCCGCCACGTCATGCGAGACGCGCTTGCCGATGGTCTCACCGCGCATTGCTCCGTAGACTGCCGCGCCAAGCGCGTCGCGCATTGTAGCGCCCTCCGCGAGGCCGGCGCTCACTGCGGCGGCCGTGGCGCAGGCGCCCGAAATCGCCAGTGAGTTGTCGTGCGTCACGCGGCAGATGGTGATGGCGTCACGGATAGCACCCTCGACATCGTCGGGGTTCATGATGCCGGCGGGAGAAATCTTCATAGCGGCGCCGTTGGTTGCCTTGCAGGCATAGTCTACGTGTACAGTCCCATACGGTGACTTGACCTCGTGCTTTGGGTCTTTGAGGCTGGCGATGGCACCGCGGGTGGTGGGTCCTGCGAAGCGGTCGTACCACCTGGGGATGTCGGACCACTTGAGGATGGCGCCAACGACGACGCCGCGCGTTATCTTGCCACCTGCCTCGACAATCGCCTGCGAGATGAGGTAGGTCTGCGAGAAGTCGTCGGTGACCTCGCCAGCCTCGTTGCCGAGTGCGAAGGCCGTCTCGCCGGGCTTGCGGAACTCCTGCAGCCCGCCTGGGAACGTCTCGCGGATTTGGTCGAAGGTGAGGTTCTCGGTCACGGAGCCCATCGCGTCGCCTATGGCGCAAGTCCCGAGAACGCCGAGAATCTTGTCGGCCAGTTCCTTGCTCATAATGCTTCCTTTCCTACTGATTTGACGGTGCTTGCTGATAGAGCCGATGGATAACAAGTACTACTTGGTGCGGCCGAACTCCGCCTCCGGATCCTTGATGCCAAACATGAACGTGAGAATCATGCCGACGAAGAAGGAAATCGCGAGGCCGACCACGTAGGCCCAGAGGGTCGGACCCGCGAAGGCGGGGATGGTGGTCAGGCCGCCAAACGCAAAGGAGTAGCCGACGGTCTGGAAGATGCCCATGAACGCCCCGCCGCAGGCGGCGCCGATGCATCCGGCCACGAGTGGGCTGTGGTACTTCACGCCAAGACCGTATATGCAGGGCTCGACGATGCCCGACAGGAAGACGGAGAACATGGCCGACAGTGAGAAGGACTTGAGTTCGCTGTTGCGGGACTTCAGGAAAATGGCGAATGCGGCGCCCGCCATGCCAAGGTTCGCGTTGGCCCCATAGGCGATAAGCTGGGACTTGCCCTCCGCGGCAATCTGCGGGATGATGACGATGGTGTTGGGCGCCCAATGCACGCCGAACATGATCAGTATGTTCCAGATGCCGCCGACCACGGCACCGGTGACAACGGAGTTGATGCCCGTGAGCCAGTTGACGAAGTTGGCGAGCAGGATGCTGATGTACTGGGAGATGGGGCCGATGATGCCGGCTGTCAGAAGAGCCATCACGAAGATGGTGATCATGGGCGTCACGGAGAGGTCGAGGGAGTGGGGCAGGTGCTTCCTGCACCAGTGGTCGAACTTCGAGAGGACCCAGGTGGCGAAGATTGGGGCGAGAACGGAGCTGCTGTAGCTGAACATGGTGATTGGCAGGCCGAACACGCTGATTGTGTTGCCGCCGTTGCCCTTCACGAGTGCAGAGAAGTCGGGCAGCAGCAGTGTGCCGACGATGACGAGTGCCATGATCGGGCTCGTGTCGAAGCGCTTTGCGGTGGTGAAGGCCACGGCGAGGGGAAGGAAGTAGAAGATCGCATTCGTCATCATGTAGAGCATCTCGTACGTCATGCTCTTGGAGGAGAGCCAACCGAGGTTGACAGCGAGGATTGCCAGGCCTCGGATCATGCCGCTTCCCGCGAGGGCTGGCAGCAGCGGTTGGAAGATGCTGACAACGAGTGCAACGAAGGCATCGAGGCCCCTGCTTTTGGGCTTGTCACCTTCGGCGGCCTCGATTGCGGAGCCATTCCCACCCTCTATTGCGGAAGAGCCGGTGGGGAAGAGCTTCACGACCTCGGTGTAGAGGTCGCCGACGCCCAGCCCAACCACCACCTGAAACTGGTTGCCCGACCACTGGCATCCGACGACGCCGGGAAGCTTCTCTGTGCCTTCCGTGTCGACGAGCCCTTTGTCCTTCACCGTGAAGCGAAGGCGGGTTGCGCAGTTCGTCACGAAGCTGACGTTATCGGTTCCGCCGACATGATCTAGAAGGCTGGTTGCCAGCTCTGCGCTACTCATCTTTGCTGACATGGTTATCCACCTTTGATTTGGTTTCTAATGATGGTCAATTACACAATCCTGCTCAGATGGACGAGCAGGTAGAGTTCCTCTGTCTCCGAGATTTCGAACCCCCAGGTCTCCTTGATATGGATGGCGATCTTCGTGACGCACTCGACGCCCCTCGGGAACTTCTCCCGAACGCCCTCGAATGCCTCGAGCTCACTCGATTTGAGACTCGTACCTGCGTGAATCCTCTGGAAGAGGTAGCCGAGGTGCGTGGTGAAGCGGGCGTAGCCGAAGGTGCTCCTGTCGATGGTAGTGTCGAAGACGTCCTCCACGATCTCGGTGATGTCCTCCAGCATCTCCCGCTCGCTATTGGCGAACTCGGTAGTCGAGTCCTCCTTCGGGGCAAGCCGCGAGTTGATGAAGTTCATTGCTATTCCGGCGATCTCGTCATCGTCGAGGATCACACCGAACTTCTTTTTTATCGCCCTGACGGCGTGTCTCCCAATGCGGCATTCGCTCGGGAAACTCTGCTCGATGTCGACAGCAAGGGGCATCGAGACGTGAATCCCTTTCTTGGTACGCTCTATCACGAAGGAGATATGGTCTGCCAGGGTGAACGGAAGATTCGGGCTCAGCTCGTACTTCAGCTCTTCAGCTGCCTGGTCGCTCAGTGAGACCGCAAAGGAGAGAATCTCAGGGGGGCAGTTCGCAATACCGTCAAGATAGCGTGCGTCGACCTCGTAGAAGGAACGCTCGATTGAGGACAGGGGTATGTCATCCGGAAGGACTCCGAACCCGATGCCCTTTCCAGTCGCGACAACCTCGCGGCCCTTGCTGTCGAGGCAGAGGACGACGTTGTTGTTGATTCTACGAAGGGTCTGCACCGTTCCCACCTCCATTCGCCTGCCGCTCGAGACTTTGGGTGGGGAATTCCGGCCGAAAAAAACTCCACCAAGAACTCTGAACAGCAACTACGACTATCCGTACTGCTGGTCATGCTTCGGAGGAGTAACATTCCAGTTCATACCATCGTTCGAGGTGCTATTGCGGTACCTCGAGCCGTTATTAACATACGGTTACGGTTGTGTGATACAGGTATCAAAGATGCGAGAGTGCCTAATTTTCCGGTGAGCGGTATTGAGTAGTCGAATACCATTAAATGTTTGTACCGTGCATCCGACTCTTAAAGTGGCACGTCACTGTTTGCTCACCTGTCATGTGCTTGTTGCCATAGCAATCGCGAATTACAAGCCTTGCCACTACATTGGCGTCACAGTCAGTAGGCCGGGAATGACCCGCTGAACCAGTTCCGATGGCGTGGAGGTGTGCCATAGACGCGCCTACCACACGGCTGCGAAAAGGCGCATCGTCCTTACTGTGTTTGAGACGGGGCGGCCCGGGGCGAGGTTGCGGAGGTACGGCGATGCCTGCTGTTTTACTGAGAACTGGTGCCTAGGGAAAGCAGACTCCCAAATTCAGCAGAGATCTTTCCACATCGGGCAACTTTTTCAAGGGGGCAAGGTCGTAGCCTAAAGATTGGCGCCAACAGATTCGAATGAACTACTCAATAGTTGGAAGCATCATATATCTCACCCCTTCTGGGCATGAATTCGTCCTGTGGCAGCCTTGTCGAGGAGCTCCTTCTGCACGGTCCTCCTGTTGACCCTGAGGAGCCCGCCGACGCGGATGTACGGGAGGGCGTTGATCAGCTGGGAGTTCCTCGTCCTCCCGACGCCGAACACCTCCTGGATGTCCCTCGGCCCGAGCCACTCGGGCCCGTCGCAGAGCGGTGACGTGTCCGAGAGCGACCTCTCGACGGGTCCTGCCGGCTTCCTGCTCATCTCGCGTCCCCCACCAGAAAGGGAGCACAAGCCCCGGGCGACTACACGACACGCAGCATCGCCCCATCCCCGTCTTCGTACCCGACGTCCCCGGGTCCCTCGCCGTCATCTGCTCGGCAATCGTCCTGGCGGCGGACCTCCTCGCGTGCGGGTCGGCGCTCGCGTAGATGTTGAGCGTCATCGCTGCGTTCGCGTGTCCCATGAGAGGGCTCACCGTCTTGATGCCGGCCCCCGCTGCGACGAGGTAGGTCGCGTGCGTGTGGCGGCGCATCGCCCCCCTGGCTGCCGACGCTGACCCAGACGACCGACAATCGTAGCCTCCGGACGTGCGCCACACCCATAAGCTGGCGCCATGTTGTTGCACTCAGAATGCTAATCTACCCCTTTAAAAAACCACTGTGCCACTCGCATTACGGACACCACCGCTTGCAGATTGGACGCCAAAGGGGGCTGGCTCCTCTGAAATACTCGCTCCTAAGGTGATTCCACGCGGAGGGCGTGGACGTCCTCAATGGGAGAGGGGCAGAAAATGAAGGTGACCAACAAGAACCTTTCACGTCGCATGTTCCTTGGAATGTCCGGTAGTGCTGCAGTGCTCGCCGGTCTTGCTCTTGCTGGCTGTGGCGGCTCACAGAGTACGACCGACAGCGGCTCCACCACCGCGACCTCCACCTCTGGCAGCGAGGGCGGCGGCACCATCTCTTACGGCTCGGCATACTCAACTCAGAACTACGATCCCTCCTCAACGTCCTCTGCGCTCGCCCTCTCGGCAAACTGGAATGTCGTCGAGGGGCTTTACGAGCTCGACTACCATGACTACTCCACCTACAACGGCCTTGCCGCGGGTGATCCCGTCAAGGTGGACGACACCACGTTCGAGGTCTCCCTTCGCGATGGGGCCAAGTTCTCGGATGGCAGCGACGTGACGCCGGAAGACGTCATCGAGTCCTTTAACCGGGCCACCGCCGAGGGCAACATCTACGTTTCCATGCTTGCTCCCATTTCTTCCGTCGAGAAGAAGGACGAGAGGACGGTTACCGTGAAGACGGCGGTCCCCAACTTCTCGCTGCTCAAGAACCGCCTTGCCATCGTCCGCGTCATCCCGGCCTCTATGTCCAAGGAAGACCTCACCCTGAAGCCGGTTGGCTCTGGCCCTTGGAAGTACGACGAGATTTCCGATTCGTCGCTCACCCTTTCGCCCAATGAGAGCTACAACGGGGACCACCCTGCAAAGGACAACCAGATTCGCATCGATATCCTGAAGGACGCCACGGCACGCGTGACCGCACAGCAGGAGGGCACGACGCTCATCTCCGAGTCCGTCCCCGCGGACTCCATCGACATGCTGAAGAGCGCTGGTTGCAACATTGATACCGTCCAGGGCTTTGGCACCCGCTTCATGATGTTCGACGTCGCCAAGGCCCCCTGGGACAACGTCAAGGTCCGTCAGGCCGTCATGTATGCCCTGAACTACGACCAGATGATCAACAATGCGCTTGCTGGCAAGGCCGCCGCGCCGACGAGCTATCTGCCCGAGACCTTCACGAACTACCACAAGGCAAGCACGGTCTACACCTATGACCAGGAGAAGGCAAAGTCCCTCATCAAGGAGGCCGGCATCACCCCGGGCGACATTGAGCTGCGCACCACCGACAACGACCAGGTCGTCGCGATGGCCACCCAGGTCAAGAACGACCTTGACGCCCTCGGCTTCAACGTCTCCATCAAGACCGACACCTCCGCTGCCACCTATGCTGCCATCGACCAGGGCGACAACACCTACGACCTGCTCCTTGCCCCTGGTGACCCGTCCTGCTTCGGTGCCGACCCCGACCTCCTGCTCAACTGGTGGTACGGCGACAACGTCTGGATGAAGACCCGCTGCCCCTGGAACGGGTCCGATGAGTACAAGCGGCTCCACGCGAAGATGGACGAGGCCCTCTCCGCATCGGGCGACGCCCAGCAGAGCGCATGGAACGACTGCTTTGACATCCTTGCCGAGAACGTCCCCCTGTATCCCGTGCTCCAGGTCCAGACATCAACTGCATCCTGGACAGATGCGGCAAACGCCGAGGGCGTCAAGGTCAAGGGCTTCTCGGGTATTGGCACCACCGGCGTATCCCTGACTGACGTCACTACGGTCAAGTAGCGCCACCTTCTTCGATGGCGTTACCGGTGAGCCCGTTCATGCGTGACTGGGTGATGGGGCCCGTACGTTGCTCCGCTACGTCCGGGCCCCCGGCATGCCACGTTCCTGTCGTCGATGAAAAGAGAGGAGAATGGCGGCGTGAATAACCTTCTGCGCCTTATCGGACGTCGTCTGATAGCCCTGCCAATCATGGCACTGGGCGTCACGATTCTCGTCTTCTTCCTCATGTCGTTTTCGAAGGTAGACCCTGCCTATAACGCCTTGGGCGAGAGTGCGACCCCCGAGGCTGTGGCCCAGTATCACGAGGAGCACGGCCTTGATGACCCCCTACCGGTCCGCTACGTGAGGTACATGGAAGGGCTCCTCCACGGCGACCTCGGGACCTACGGGGCCGCAAGCTACTCGGTAGGAGAGCGCGTGGCAAAGGCCCTGCCCGTCACGATGCAGCTGACCTTCATGGGCCTGCTCATAGGCGCGATACTCTCGTTTGCCCTGGGCGTCCTGGCGGCGCTATACCGTGACAGATGGCCCGACCAGGTTATTCGCGTCATCTCCATTGCGGGAATCGCGACTCCGTCCTTCTGGCTCGCTGTCCTCATGATTCTGGTCTTCTCGTCCTATTTGCATGTCCTGCCCGCCTCGGGTCCCCTGCCCAGTCCTGCCCAGAACTTTGGCGGGTACATGGCTCGCATGATCTTGCCTTCCGTCGCGCTTGCTTTCCCGCTTACGGGACAGATGACGCGCATCGTGCGCACTGCGATGGTCGAGGAACTCGATAAGGACTACGTCAGGACCGCCAAGGGAGCAGGGCTCCCCAACGCCGTTATCGTCGGGAAAAACGTCTTGCGCAACGCCCTCATCACACCGGTTACGACGCTGGGGCTGAAGATCGGCTACCTCATGGGAGGTGCCGTGGTCATCGAGACGATCTTCAACCTTCCTGGAATGGGCATGGCGATCCTCGAGGGGATCCAGGGAAACGAGACCATGCTCGTCCAAGGGGTAGTCATTGTTGTCGCACTGTCATTCATCGTGATCAACATCGTGGTCGACATGCTCTACCTCCTTATCAACCCCAGGATTAGGACGGTGTAGAGATGCTGACCCAAAGAAGAGGGCAGTCGCGTCAGCTTGAGGCTGCGGCATCCCGCGGGCTTCACCTAGGCGGGTGGAGAAAGATGAGCGCTGCGTCCAAGGCGGCCGTTGTCATCCTGGCCTTGGTCGCGCTATCCGCAATCCTTGCGTCTGTGATTGCACCCTACGATCCCGTTGAGATCTTCATGGCACGCCAGGCTCCGGGCAATGGGTTCTTGTTTGGCACCGATGACAAGGGGCGTGATATCCTCTCGCGCATGCTCTATGGCGGGCGCTACTCGCTGGTCATTGGCTTTGGCGCTACCGGCATGGCCCTCGTTTGCGGCTCCATCATCGGCGCGATAGCTGCGGTGTCGAGCAAGGAGGTCTCTGAGGTCATCATGCGCATCCTGGACATCATCATGTCCTTCCCAGGCATCGCGCTCGCGGCCGTGTTCGTGTCGATCCTCGGCAACTCCGTACCCGCCATCATCTTCTCGATCGGCTTCATGTACACGCCGCAGATTGCGCGCATCGTGCGCGCGAACGTTGTCTCCGAATACGGCGAAGACTATGTGCGGGCCGTCATTGTCTCTGGTGCCCGTGCCCCGTGGGTTCTCTGGCGGCATGTCCTCAGAAACTGCATCGCCCCAATCATGGTCTTTACGGTTACGCTTGTGGCCGACGCGATCATCTTCGAGGCCTCGCTGACGTTTCTGGGTGCCGGCATCACCGAGCCCACTCCAACTTGGGGAAACATCCTCGCCGACGCTCGTGCGGGCGTTCTGTCGGGCCGTTGGTGGCAAGCCCTTTATCCTGGCCTCGCCATCATGATTACCTGCCTTGCCCTGAACGTCCTCTCTGAGGGTCTGACTGATGCCATGGCGGCCGCACCGGGTGCCCCTGTTGAGTCCGAGAGTTCCGAATCCCGTCGACAAGACGACCTTCTCGCCACAGACCCTGTCCGCGCCTACAAAGAGCAGGCGGCACCTCTTGCCCGCAGGCTCGCGGAGCTGCGCAAGGTGGAACTTGTGCGTGGGGATCGACATGCCCCGGACTATTCGGCCCCTCCGCTGCTTGAGGTCAAGAATCTCTCCATCAGCTTCGAGTCTCATGGTGATGTGGCCGTGGTCGATAACGTCTCGTTCAGCGTACGTCCCGGTCAGTGCATGGCGCTTGTCGGCGAGTCTGGCTGCGGAAAGTCCATCACTACCAAGGTGATCATGAACCTCGTCGACCCCAAAGAGACGGTTGCAGGAGAGGTGGTCTACAAGGGGCAAGACCTGCTGAAGATGACCCCTGAGCAGCATCGCAAGCTCTTGGGGACCGAACTGGCCATGGTGTATCAAGATGCCCTCTCATCCCTCAACCCGTCCATGCTCATCTCCGCTCAGATGAGGCAGCTCACAGATCGCGGCGGCACACGCAGTGCCGAAGAGCTTCTCGAGCTCGTTGGCCTGGATTCCAGGCGCACGCTCGAATCCTATCCCCATGAGCTCTCCGGTGGACAGCGCCAGCGCGTGCTTATCGCCATGGCCCTCACCCGAGACCCGTCGCTCGTAATCTGCGACGAGCCCACCACGGCGCTCGACGTGACCGTCCAGAAGCAGGTCATAAAACTCCTGAATGACCTGCAGTCAAAGCTTGGCTTTGCCATGATCTTCGTGAGTCATGACCTGGCGCTCGTCGCCGAGGTGGCGAGTGAAATCACGGTCATGTACGCCGGCCAGGTTGTCGAGCAGGCTCCAACCAAGGAGCTGCTCACCAACCCAATCCACGAGTACACGAGGGGGCTGCTCGGCTCGGTGCTCTCGATCGAGGAGGGTGTGCGCGTGGGAAGCCGACTCCACCAGGTTCCCGGCACGGTCCCCTCACCGGAGGACTTCCCCAAGGGCGATCGCTTTGCTCCGCGCTCCAGCCACCCCGCGCTTGGCGCGGATGTGCACCCGCAGCTCAAGGGCCTGCCAGGTAACAGGCACCACCTTTTCTCAGAGCTTCCTGATGACTATCTCAGGGAAAATGGCATCACCCCATACCTGGGCACCATCAAGGAGGTGGGATAGATGGCTACCTGCGAGACACCAGCCACCGAGCCCATCATCTTTCTCGATGACATCTCGGTGACCTTCAAGACCCGAACCGGCTCCCTCCTCCATCCCAACATGGTCCAGGCCGTGAAGGACGTCACCATCAAGCTCATGCCGGGAGAAACGATCGGCATCGTAGGCGAGTCGGGCTGCGGCAAGTCAACGACAGCCAACGTTATGTGCGGCCTTCAGTCGCCAACGTCGGGAAGGGTCTTTTTCCAGGGAAAGGATGTGACCAAGCGGACGGCTGACATGCGCAAGCAGATCGGCCGCGTGGTCTCGGTTGTGTTCCAGGACCCTGCCACGGCCCTCAACCCGCGCATGGTTGTGCGCGATCAGCTTCTCGACCCGCTGCTTGTCCACAACGTTGGCAACATCGCCGAGCGAGAGGCGCGCATCAGGGAGCTGGTCGAGTTGGTGGGGCTCCCCAAGAGCACCCTGCGCGCGCTTCCGGGACAGCTTTCCGGTGGCCAGCGCCAGCGTGTCGCCATTGCTCGCGCGATGTCACTCAACCCGGCGGCAATCATCGCCGACGAACCTACGTCTGCCTTGGATGTCTCGGTCCGTGCCCAAATCCTCAACCTCCTCACGGACCTCAAGAACGAGATGGGCCTCTCGATGATCTTCATCAGCCATGACATCCAGACGGTCCGCTACATCTCCGATCGGATCATCGTCATGAACCATGGGAAGATCATGGAAGAAGGCCCGGCTCAGCAGGTCTTCAATGGGCCCCGCGATGACTACACCAAAACCCTGCTTGCCGCGGTCCCGTCGCTTCTTCACCCCGACCTTGGCAGATAGGGGAGACGCTTTCCGAGGCCCTCTGCATTCCGGGCGGTACGCCGCTCTGCGCCTAACGAGTAAAGGAGAAGACCACCTATGTCGTCGTTCAAGATCTCGGGTGTCGTGCCCCCCGTTGTCACGCCCGACAACCCCGACTTCAGCGTAGACGTCGCATCGTTTGAGCGCCTGATCAATCGCATGCTTGGCGCGGGTGTCGACGGCTTGTTCTTCCTGGGCTCAACTGGCGAGGTTGCGTTTGCCAACGATGCCCATAGGGGCCAGATTGTGCGAGAGGGGATCCGCATCACGGCCGGCCGCGTTCCCGTGCTGGTGGGCTGCATCGACACGGAGACGGACCGCGTGATCGAGCATGCCAAGCGCGCTCGTGAGCTTGGCGCGGATGCCATTGTGGCCACGGCCCCGTTCTATGCACTCGGTGGCCTGGCAGAGGTCGAGGAGCACTTCCGTATTCTGCATGAGGAGATTGACCTGCCAATCCTTGCGTATGACATCCCCGTCTGCGTACACACCAAGATTCCTTGGAGGCTTGCCCTTAAGCTTGGCGAGGACGGCGTTATTGCGGGCGTCAAGGACTCCTCGGGAGACGACGCCGGCTTCCGCTACCTCGTTCAGGAAAACGAGAAGGCCGGACACCCCCTGAGCCTGCTCACCGGTCACGAGATCGTGGTGGACGGTGCCTACCTGTCCGGTGCCGATGGCTCCGTCCCCGGGCTTGCCAACGTGATCCCAGAGCCTTACGTTGAGCAGTACAAGGCATATCGTGCCGGCAACTGGTCTCGCGTCAGGGAGCTCCAGAATCAGATTAACGAGGTCTCACATATCTTTGATGTCACTGCGGGTGTTCAGGGGTATGCGGGTGGCGTGGGAGCATTCAAGACCGCCCTCAACCTCATGGGCATCTTCGACCACGACACCATGCCACGGCCAGTGAAGTCGCTTGCGGGGGCCAACCGAGAGGCAATCAGGAAGGTCCTCGTCGATACCGGTGTCATAACCGAATAGGAGGCAGGCCATGACAGGCAGAGCGCTAAGGGTCGTTGCCATCGACATTGGTGGAACCAAGGTGGCGTCTGCCCTTGTGACCTTGGGAGATGGTCAGGTGCCCCGCGTGGAGGGCTACGGGAAGCTCCCTACCGAGGCAAAGCTGGGCGGCAAGCATGTTCTCGAGGTTGTCATCGAGTCTGTGAGGCGCATCGTAGAGGTCGCTGGTGGCAAGGTCGATGGCATTGGCGTCTCCACGGGAGGGGTCGTAGACCCCCTTACGGGTGACATCACCTATGCCAACGAGATGATGCCCGGCTGGGGAGGGACCCATCTTGGCGCTAAGCTTAACGCCGTGTTCGGCGTTCCCGTTCGCGTCATGAATGACGTCCACGCCCATGCCTTTGGCGAGGCGAGCTGGGGCGCCGGGCGCGGCATGGGCAGCGCATTCGTATGCGCGGTGGGAACCGGCATCGGCGGCGCATTCGTCGACCACGGGCGCCTCCTCCTGGGGGCCCATGGCGCAGCCACGAACATTGGGCACGTCACGTGTACCGATGCCGCAGGGGTGCCCTGCCAGTGTGGCGGCATGGGGCATGTGGAGACCATCGCATGCGGCCCAGGCATCCTCGCGCGATACATCGAGCTTGGGGGAGACCCGCTTCAGCCCGACGGCATGCCCACAGATGGTGCAGACATCAGTCGCCTTGCGGAGGAGGGTGACGAGGCCGCCAGGACAGCGGAGGCCCGCTCCGGCCATGCCTTGGGGGAGGTGCTTGGCTCTATGGTCAACATGTTTGACCCGGAGTGCGTGATCCTTTCGGGTTCGGTGGCAAAGTGCGGGCCCGTCTGGCATGCTGCGCTCAAGAGCGGTTGGGACGAGGCGGTGATGCCACCCCAGGCATCCACTCCCATTAGGGACGGATCCCTGGGTGACGATGCGCCGCTTATCGGTGCTGCACAGAATGTCGTGAGCTCGGCGTACGTCGGCCTGCAGGCTGTGTGCGCATCCCCCTCGACTGGTGCGCAACACCATTGATGCCCTAGCATAGGCATGCGAAGCAATGTCATCGACATGCGGAAAGGCTGAATGACATGGATATTTCCCCGCTTGTCCAGTCCCTCAGGGGAAGGCTCATCGTAAGCGTTCAGGCGTATCCTGGCGAGCCGATGCGCCATCCCGAGACCATGGCCCAGATTGCCCGTGCCTGCGAGCTGGGCGGCGCTGCGGCAATTCGCTGCCAGGGCCTCTCGGATATTGCGGCTGTCAAAGGTCGCGTCGAGATTCCCGTCATCGGCCTTTGGAAGGAGGGGCATGACGGCGTGTATATCACGCCCACGCTGCGCCATGCCATCGCGTGCGTCAACGCTGGCGCCGACGTGGTGGCCCTTGATGCGACCGCCCGCCCGCGTCCAGATGGTCGCACGTTCGAGGAGACCGTCCGCGAACTCCGTGCCCAATGCGACACGCTCGTCATGGCTGACTGCATGACCATTGGGGACATCCGCCGCGGTGTTGCCTGCGGCTGTGACATTGTGTCGACCACGCTCTCGCATAACAAGGCCGCCATCGATACCACCCTCGAAGATGGCCCCGATATCGCTTTGCTCGCGCAGGCGGCCAACGAGTTCCCTGGGTTCCCCATAGTATGCGAGGGTCACATCCACACGCCGGCCGACGCCCGCGCCGCCATTGACGCGGGCGCGTGGGCCGTGGTCTCAGGCACTGCGATTACTCACCCCACGAGTATCACGAGCTGGTTCAAGGCGGCACTTGAGGCGTAGCGACAAGAGAGGGGAAGCACATGGCAGAGGGCATTGTTCCCGAGAAGGCAGCGCCACTCGATGCGGCAGCGGCTGCAAAGGAGGCGCTCAACGAGGTCGAAGGCGAGCCCTTCCCCGCTGACATCTACGTCGCACCACGGCTCACCTGGGCGGTTATCGGCTGTGGCGCGATTGCTAACCAGATGGCAGCCTCGCTTGCGCTCTCGGGGCGCCACATCTACGGCGTGGCCAACCGGACACGCGAGAAGGCCGAGGCCTTCGCAGCCCGCTACGGTGTCGAGCGCGTGTATGGCACGGTCGAGGAGCTCTACCGGGACCCGCGCGTGGACGCCATCTACATCACCACGCCGCACAACACGCACATCCGCTATCTGCGCGGAGCGCTCGCGGCAGGCAAGCACGTCCTCTGTGAGAAGTCCATCACGCTCAACTCCGAGGAGCTCGACGAGGCACGCGCACTCGCCCACGAGAGCAGCGCAGTCCTCATGGATGCCACGACCATCCTGCACATGCCACTTTACCAGGAGCTTCTCCGCCGTGCCAACACGGGAGAGTTTGGCACCATGAACCTGGCCCAGCTCAACTTTGGCAGCTACAAGGAGTACGGCGACCTCACCAACCGCTTCTACAACATCGGCCTTGCGGGTGGTGCCATGCTCGACATCGGCGTCTACGCGCTCTCGCTCATGAGGCTCTTCATGGCAAGCCAGCCCACGGAGGTTGTTTCTCTCGCCAACCTCGCCTCGACCGGTGTCGACCAGACCTCGGGCATCGTGTGCAGAAACGATCGGGGCCAGATGGGCGTCCTGTCGCTCACGCTCCACTCCAAGCAGCCCAAACGCGCGGTTTTGAGCTTCGACAACTGCTACGTCGGGGTCACGGACTATCCGCGTGCGGACACCGCGACCATCGTATGGACGGCGGACGGACGCCGCGAGGAGGTGCATGCGGGCCGATCCGGGTACGCCCTTTGCTACGAGATTGCCGACCTCGAGCGCGCGGTTGCAGGGGATGCCCAGGCCGCCGGCCTTCTCGACTACGCGGCCGATGTCATGCAGATCATGACGCGCCTGCGCCGCGAGTGGGGCGTCGTCTATCCCGAGGAGCGTGCGTAGGGCGCCGCGACAGGTGCCACCTGCGCTCCGATTGTGTTGCGGCGCGCAACGCAATCGTCGGCGAATCTGTTGCGACCTGCGCGCGTCACACAATCGTTTCCGAATGTGTGACGCGCGTGGGGTGCTGCTCTGCGGCAATCCCTATACTTGAAGCGACTCGAAAGCAGAGGAGGGCCGAATGCCAGACGAGAGCACAGGACAGACCATGCGTGATGCCGAGAACCGCGACCGCGTCCCCGATATCGTGATCATTACGGGCATGTCGGGTTCGGGCCGCACGCAGGCACTCCATTGCTTCGAGGACATGGGCTACTTCTGCATCGACAACCTCCCCCCGCGCCTGGTCCCACAGCTTGCGGATCTTGTGGGCATCAACTCGGGCGTAGGCCGCCACCTGGCCGTCACCTGCGACCTGCGCAGCCAGGGCCTCTTTGACGAGCTTACGGACACCATCCGTCAGCTGGGCGAGCACGAGCTCTCCTGCAAGCTCCTCTTCCTGGACGCCTCCGACGAGGTTCTCGTGCGCCGCTACAACGAGAACCGCCGCCGCCACCCGCTTGCCGTTCACGGCGAGACCGTCGGGCATGCCATCAAGCGCGAGCGCCGGCAGCTCAAGGACGCACGCACAATGGCCGACCTCGTCATCGACACGAGTCGCATGCGCACCTCGACCCTAAGGACCCGCCTCAACACGGCCTTCTCGGAACTCACCGAGCAGCAGCTCCTCGACGTGAACGTCTTCTCGTTTGGCTTCAAGCACGGCATGCCCTCCGAAGCAGACCTCATGATCGACGTCCGCTTCCTGCCCAACCCCTTCTATGACCCTGAGATGCGCCACCTCACGGGCAATGACGAGAAGGTCGCCAACTTCGTGCTGGGCAACAAGATCGCACGCGACTTCATGGATGCCTGGCTGCGTCTTCTTGACGTGGCCATGCCGGGCTACGTCGCCGAGGGCAAGGCACGCCTTTCCATCGCCGTGGGTTGCACGGGCGGCCAGCACAGAAGCGTCGCCATCGCCAACGCGACGGCCGCCCACCTCAAGGCGCAGGGCTACCGCGTCAACCTCTTCCATCGCAACCTTCCCGAGGCGCTCTCCTCAGCCGCCTCGGATGTCGCGACGGACCAGAGGTAGCCCATGTCCTTTACGGCTCAGGTCAAAGACGAGCTTTCGCGTGTCGAGCCTACGATGCGCATGGCCGAGCTTGCCCAGCTCTCGGCTCTTGTCCGCGTTTGCGGCACCATGAGCTTCCACGGCTCGGGGCGCTACTCCATTCGCATTGCCACCGAGACGGGCGCCGTGGCGCGCACGGTCATCAAGCTTACGCATCGCGTGTTCGACCTCGAGACCTCGCTCACCGTGCGACGCTCGGTGCTCCACAAGACGAGAAACTACCTCATCGAGATGCCCGAGCAGGACCGTCTGGCAGATGACCTCGCGAGCCTGGGCATTCTCGTCCCTGGTCACGGCATTGCGCTCGGGGTGCCTGAAGGCCTCCTCAAGACGCAGGAGGCGCGGGCAGCCTTCGTGCGCGGCGCCTTTATGGCGGGTGGGTTTATCGCCGACCCGCGAGGTGACTTCCACCTGGAGATTGCGGTGACAGGGGAGGAGTTCGCCCACGGCCTAGCCGACGTGATTTCCACCCTTGGTGTCTCCGCGCGCATCAACAGACGCCGTGGGGCCTATGCGCTCTACCTCAAGAGCTTCGACGATGTGCTGCGTCTCCTGCGCGCGATGGGGGCCCAACGCATGGCGCGTGTGGTCGAGGTTGCGCGTGCGAGGAAGTCGGTCAAAAACGATGTGAACCGCCGCGTCAACGCAGAAGTCGCCAACCAGGCGCGCTCGTCCTCTGCCGCGGTGGCCCAGCTTGACCTCATCGACCGGGCAGACGAGCTCTTAGGCCTCAAGCATCTCCCGCCGGCCGTCCGCGAGTTCTGCGCGGCGCGCAGGGAGCACCCCGAGCTGTCGCTTGCGGCGCTGGGCGAGACCTTCGACCCTCCCGCCTCAAAGTCGGCCATGTACCACCGCCTGCTCAGACTGGAGCAGCTTGTGGGGGCCGAATCTGGGACTGAGAACGTTTCCACATCAGAAAATCGATGATATCTGACATAAACATGCAGGTAGGCTGTATCACATACTATATTTTGTGCAAAAATGCGTCCACAATTTTGCCAGCGTTGCGGATTGCTCGCTTTAGAACGGCAAACGTGCGGTAGAATAGCCCTAGCAATGGCGTTTCGGCGTTGTTACAAGGTCCGCCGGGGGGAGGCCCCGTCGGCCACTCGAAAGGAGATAGCATGGCAGTTAAGGTTGCAATCAACGGCTTCGGTCGCATCGGTCGCCTGGCGTTCCGCCAGATGTTCGGTCATGAGGGCTCCGAGATCGTCGCCATCAACGATCTCACCTCTCCCGAGATGCTTGCCTACCTGCTGAAGTATGACTCCACGCAGGGCAACTACTCCCGCGATCACGAGGTCACCGCTGGCGAGGACTCCATCACCGTCGATGGCAAGACCATCAAGATCTACAAGGAGGCCGACGCCAACAACCTGCCTTGGGGCAAGCTCGGCGTCGACGTCGTCCTCGAGTGCACCGGCTTCTACACCTCCAAGGCCAAGTCTCAGGCCCACCTCAACGCTGGCGCCAAGAAGGTCGTCATCTCCGCTCCTGCGGGCTCTGACCTCAAGACCATCGTCTACAACGTCAACCACGAGACGCTGACCGCCGCCGACGACATCATCTCCGCCGCCTCCTGCACCACGAACTGCCTCGCTCCCATGGCCAAGGGCCTGAACGACTACGCCCCCGTCGTCTCCGGCATCATGACGACCATCCACGCCTACACCGGCGACCAGATGATTCTCGACGGCCCGCAGCGCAAGGGCAACTTCCGTCGTAGCCGTGCTGGCGCAGAGAACATCGTCCCCAACACCACCGGTGCTGCCAAGGCTATCGGCCTCGTGCTTCCCGAGCTCAACGGCAAGCTCATCGGCGCTGCCCAGCGTGTCCCTACGCCCACCGGCTCCCTCACCAACCTCTACGCGGTTGTTAACAAGGAGGTCACCGTCGAGGGCGTCAACGCTGCGATGAAGGCCTTCTCCGAGAGGATTCCCGAGACCTTTGGCTACAACGAGGACCAGATCGTGTCCCGCGACATCGTCGGCATGACCTACGGCTCGCTCTTCGACGCCACCCAGACCATGGTCAACCCGCTCGGCAACGGCCAGAGCCTCGTCCAGGTCACCTCTTGGTACGACAACGAGAACTCCTTCACCTCTCAGATGGTCCGCACCATCAAGTACTTCGAGAAGTTCGTTGCCTAGTTCGACGCTTCGGTGAGGTGACTATGGGGCGCGGTTTGCAGCTTTCGGGCCGCGGCCGCGCCCCTGTTTTCTGCACGCATCGACAATAAGGAGTGAGCATGGCTTTCACCAAGAAGACCGTTCGCGACATCGACGTCGAGGGCAAGCGCGTCCTCGAGCGCGTCGACTTCAACGTGCCTCTGAAGGATGGCGTCGTCACCGACGACACGCGCATCCGCGCTGCCATCCCCACCATCAAGTACCTCAAGGAGCACGGCGCTGGCATCGTGCTCATGAGCCACCTCGGCCGCCCCAAGGGCGACGGCCCCGAGCCCGAGCTCTCGCTCAAGCCTGCTGCCGAGAAGCTCGCCGAGCTCACCGGCTACGATGTCAAGTTCGTGGACGACACCTACGGCGAGAAGGCCACCGAGGCCGTCAACGCCGTCAAGCCGGGTGACATCCTCGTCCTCGAGAACGTCCGCTTCGACAAGCGCGAGAAGAAGAACGATCCCGAGATTGCGAAGAAGCTCGCTTCCTACGGCGACATCTTCGTGCTCGACGCCTTCGGTACCGCTCACCGTGCGCAGGGCTCCGTCGTTGGCCCCACCGCCTATATCCCCGCCGTGGCCGGCTTCCTGCTCGAGAAGGAGGTCGACACCCTCACGTCGATCTTCGCCGAGCCTGAGCGTCCCTTCGTCGCAATCGTTGGCGGCTCCAAGGTCTCCAGCAAGATTGGCGTCCTCGACCACCTCATCGATTCTGCCGACACCCTGATCATCGGTGGTGGCATGGCCTATACGTTCTTCCTTGCCAAGGGCTACACCGTTGGTACCTCCCTCAAGGAGGAGGACTGGGTCGAGCGGGCTGGCGAGATGCTCAAGAAGGCCGAGGAGAAGGGCGTCAAGGTCCTGCTCCCGATCGACAACATTGTCGCTGACCACTTTGGCGAGGACGCCAAGGGCGAGTCCGTGAACTCCGACAACATCCCCGACGATCGCATGGGCATGGACATTGGTCCCAGGACCGAGGCCCTCTTTGCGGACGCCATCAAGGGTGCCAAGACCGTCTTCTGGAATGGTCCCATGGGCGTCTTCGAGTTCGACCAGTTCGCGCACGGCACTGAGGCCGTTGCGCGTGCGGTTGCCGAGGTCAAGGCCAACGGCGGAACCTCCATCATCGGTGGTGGCGACTCCGTGGCCGCAATCAACAAGTTTGACCTTGCCGACAAGATGAGCTGGATTTCCACGGGCGGCGGCGCCTCGATGGAGCTTGTTGAGGGCAAGGCCCTTCCTGGAGTGGAGGCGCTGCTCGATGCGTAACAGGATGATCGCTGGCAACTGGAAGATGAACAAGACCTATGACGAGGGCGTTGTTCTCGCACAGGGTCTGGTCGACGAGCTCAAGGACGGCACTGGTTCGGTGGACGTCGTTGTCTGCCCGCCCGCCATCGATGTCAAGGGCGTGGCCGAGGTCATCCAGCAGGCCAACGCTCCCATCGCCGTGGGCGTCCAGAACGTCTACTGGGAGGATAAGGGCGCCTACACGGGCGAGACCGCTCCCGACATGATCACCGCCGTGGGTGCCACCTACTGCATCATCGGCCACTCCGAGCGTCGCGGCTACTTTGGCGAGACTGACGAGGATGTGAACAAGAAGGCCAAGGCCCTCATGGCTCACAGCATTGTCCCCATCTCCTGCTGCGGCGAGTCCCTCGAGGTCCGCGAGGCCGGCAAGCACGTCGAGTTCGTGGTCGACCAGATCAAGAAGGACACCGAGGGCCTCGTGATCGACGACCCCTCCAAGTACGTCATTGCCTACGAGCCCATCTGGGCCATCGGTACCGGCAAGACCGCTACTGCCGATGACGCCGAGGAGGTCTGCGGCGCCATCCGCAAGACCCTGGCCGAGGTCTTCGGTCAGGAGACGGCCGACGGCATCCGCATCCTCTACGGTGGCTCCGCCAAGCCCGAGAACGTCGGTGGCTTCCTCGAGAAGGAGGACGTCGACGGCGCGCTCGTCGGTGGCGCCTCGCTCAAGGCCGACAGCTTTGCCGCCATGGTGAGGAGCGCCATGACGTAGGGCCTGCCCATATCGTTGTCCGCTGGGAATGCGCGACTCGTGGTCCCGCACCCGCTTGGGTGCGGGACCATGTCTTGGGGTTCCGAGCACGGACCTCCTGTCACGGATTGACGGTTGGTGGCAGTTTGCGGCAAATTCTTTATGTGAAACCGCTGCAGTCGTAAATCCCTGACCTGCGGTTGATCAATGTTCGAACCGGTTGATACTTGGGGCGACCCTGTAAAACTGCCACCAACCGCAAGAACGCGCCATCCGGCGCCCCCCATGCGCAGCAAGGCCCCATCCAGGCGGCACCTGGGATCCTCCGGTTCCCGCCGAATGGCACAGATTTGCGGTTGGTGGCAGTTTTTGGTGGCATCCCCGAGTAGCAAGTCATTCGAGTTTTGATGGTTCGCAGGTCAGCGAATTGGCACCAGGCAAACCACACATCAAGAATTTGCCGCAAACTGCCACCAACCGTCAATTTGGTGTTTGGGATTGGACTCCTGGATGGGACCCAATCCGCAGGGCCTATGTAGACGGGTAGAGCGGGGTGCCCAATCCGTGCGCCTATGCTATCCTACATTCTGACTGTATCTGCGATCTCTGTACTTAAAGGAGCCCCTGTCCCATGACCGTCCTCAACGTCATCCTCCTTGTCCTGCTCTTCCTATCCGGCATCCTCACGGTAGCGCTGGTGCTCATGCACTCCGGCAAGGGGACGGGTGTCTCGGATATGATCGCATCGTCTCTCTACAACGCTTCGGCAGGGTCCGGCATCTGGGAGAAAAACCTCGACCGGCTGACCGTCATCACCACCGCAGTCTTTATCGTGTGCGTCATTGTCATGGCCATCACGTTCCCCACGGCCACGCTGGGCGTTTCGGTAGGATAGAACTGCAGAGCACATATCGTATTTTCTGGCAGCGGGGTGCCTTGGCATCCCGCCTTCTCTATGGGCTTGCAGCACGTTCATTAGTACAAATGCCCATTAATAACGTAGCAATGGTTTGTTACTGTTTGTTTCAGATTGTGACGAAAGCTTTCCATACGGTTACAACAGCTAGCAAGCTTTGGTTCTTCACTAGTATCCATCCGATTCAAAGCCTAATGTTTACAGTGAAGAGGTAGGGGATGGGACCTTACCACAAAGGACGGTGGCCGCGCATGCTGCCGCCGTTGGGGACTTAGGAGGAGACGTATGACTCAGTCAAGTGTGACAAGGCGCGGCTTCGTGAAGGGCGGCCTTGCCGCAAGCGCGCTCGTTGCCCTCGCGGGCTGCGGCAAGAAGGGCGACTCCGGCTCTGCCGGGACGGACTCTTCGCCGAACAGCGGCTCGGCTGCGTATGATGACAGCGCAACCGTCAAGTACTACATCAGCAATCCCGATTGCATCGACCACTACAACCTGAACGAGGACCAGGGCACGCAGGTCGGCTACATGGTGTTCGACTCGCTAACCGACTACGACTTCAAGGCCAAGTCGCTCGTCCCCAAGGCGGCCGAGTCCTGGGAGTCCAACGATGATGCCACCGAGTTCACGTTCCACCTGCGCCAGGGTGCCACGTTCCACAACGGCGACCCCGTCACCTCGAAGGACTTCAAGCGCGGCTGGACCCGTGTTGTGAGCCCCAGCTTTGCCGTCAAGTCCGCGGGCACGCTCGACTACCACCTGGGCCTCGTGAAGGGCCATGACGAGGTGCTCGCTGGCACCACGAACGACTTCTCCGGCCTTGAGTGCCCCGACGACTATACCCTTGTCGTCAACCTGACCTCGTCCTATGCAGACTTCCCCTATGTCTGCTCCCACCCTGCATTGGCCCCTGCCCCCAAGGCAGCCGAGGATGACCCCGACTCCTTCTACACGGCCCCCATCGGCAACGGCCCCTTCCAGATGGACGGCTCCTGGGCCGACGGCCAGTACATCAACCTGAAGCGCTTCGACAACTACTACGGCGACAAGCCGACGGTTGCTGCCATCCAGTACAACATCCAGAAGGATGTCGCGACCGCGTACCGCGAGTACCAGGCCGGCAACTATGACATCTGCACGGTGCCCTCCGCCCAGATCTCGGACGCAATCAGCCAGTACGGCCAATCCGACGACGGCTACACCGCAACACCCAACAAGCAGATCATGACCGGTGCCGAGCTTGCCACCTACTACATCGTCTTCAACGTCAATGACGAGGTCCTTCAGGACGCCGACGTCCGTCGTGCCATCTCGCTTGCCATCAACCGCCAGGCCATCGTCGATACCCTCTTCAGCGGTATCCGCCAGACTGCCTCCGACATCCTTCCTCCCGCAATGGACGGCTATGTCGAGAACTCCTGGCCTTACGCGCACTATGACAAGGACGCCGCGACCGCGCTCCTCGACAAGAACCACCCTGCCGACGCCTCTGGTAGCCGTGGCATCTCCATCCAGCTCTCCTACAACCCCGAGGGTGACCACAAGTCCATCATGGAGATGGTCCAGGCCGACCTCCAGGCTGTGGGCATCGACGCCACCTCCGACACCCGCGAGTGGTCGACGATTCTCGACGACTACCGCAAGGGCAACTACCAGTCCGGCCGCCTCGGCTGGACGGCCGACTACCCCATCCCCGACAACTTCCTGTACTCGCTCTTCCGCTCTGGCTCGGGCGACAACATGTCGGGCTTCTCCGATGCGGACGTCGACGCCAAGCTTGATGCCGCCCGCACCACGGTCGATGACGACAAGCGCATCACGGCGATGAAGGAGGTCGACGCCATCATCGGCGAGGCGTGTCCGTGCGCGCCGATCATGTACTACTCGCACCTCACCGCCACGTCGAGCAGCATGCTCTCCTACTACTTCGATGCTGGCCGCCGCAACCACGTCGAGAGTGCCCAGAAGTCGAAGTAGCGCTCTTTAGCGCTCCTCCCGCATGGTGCATCCCACATGCTCCAAACAGGGCGGGACGTCCGGAAGGGCGTCCCGCCGTCGGTGGGGGAGAGCGCTCGGCGCAAGCGAGGGAATCTGGCAGGTAGACAACGGGAGTCCAAACATGGGCAAGTACATAGTCAAGCGAGTGCTTCAGTTCATCCCCGTCTTCCTGGGCGTCACCATCATCATGTTCCTGCTCCAAAACGTCGTCCCTGGCGATCCCATCAAGCTCATCGCTGGCGACAGGGCCATGTCTCCCGAGACAGAGCTGGCCATCAAGGCGCAGCATGGCCTCATTCTCACCAACGATGACGGGACGCCCAAGCTAGACGAGAACGGCGAGGCAACCCCCACGCCGCTCATCCAGCAGTACGGCACCTACCTCTGGGACCTTCTCCACGGCGACCTGGGCACGTCGTACAAGCGCTCCCTTGCGGTGAGCGACATTCTCTCCCAGAGGTACCCATACACGGTGAGGCTCGCCATCGTGGCAATCATCCTCGAGGCGGTGGTGGGCATAGGCGCGGGCATGATATCCGCAATCAAGCGCTACACGTTCTGGGACGTGTTCGTGACGCTCTTTACCTCGATAATGGTCGCCATGCCGGCATTCTGGCTCGGCATGCTCCTGCAGCTCCTCTTTGGCATCTGGATGAAGGGGTGGACGGGCGGAGCGTGGTATCTGCCCATCTCCGGCGCTGGTGGCGTCAACGGGGAGTTCGAGGACTGGGTGTACTACATCCTGCCTGCCATCACGCTCGCCTCGGTCTCCACGGCATACGCCGCGCGCATCATGCGTTCGCAGCTGCTCGAGGTCATGAGCCAGGACTACATTCGCACGGCGCGTGCCAAGGGTTGCTCGCGTAGGCATGTCATCTTCCACCATGCCCTCAAGAACGCGCTCATACCTGTCGTGACCTACATCGGCATCGACTTTGGCACCATGCTCTCCGGTGCCATCCTCACCGAGACGGTCTTCAACTGGCCGGGCGTTGGCAACGAGATATACCAGGCGATCACGCAGCGAGACTGGCCCATCGTCATGGGCGGCGTCACCGTCATCGTGATCGTCGTCATGGTCATCAACCTCGTGGTCGACATCAGCTACGCCTTCCTGGACCCCCGGATCAGGTTTGGCGCACCCAAGGACAGGGCGTAGGGAGGTGGGTGACATGGAGAGCAAGGATATGGAGCCTGAGAAGGTCGTTGACAAGGATGCCGCCGGCGAGGGCACAGGGACGGACGCGCCGTCCCGCACGCTCTGGAGCGATGCCTGGCACCGTCTGCGCAGGAACAGGCTCGCCGTCATCGCCATCATATGGATATCCATTATCGTGGCCATAGCCATCACAGCAGACCTCTGGGTCCCGCAGTGGCTCGGCTCGCCCACCGACACCGATACCACGATGAGCTCTACGATGTCCAAGCTTCCCCCCTCGGCTGAGCATCCCTTTGGTACGGACGCCCTTGGCCGTGACGTCTTGTGCCGCGTCATCTACGGATCGAGGATCTCCCTCGCCGTCGGCGTGCTCGCAACGGCCATCTCGACGGTGCTGGGGCTTATCATGGGCGCCCTGGCTGCGTATTATGGCGGCATATGGGACACCATCATCATGCGCCTGGCCGATATCTTCCTCGCCTTCCCGTACACGCTCTTCGTCATCGTGCTTCTGGCGGTCATAGGTCAGGGCATCCAGAACGTGTTCATAGCCATTGGCATCCTGGGGTGGCCCTCCATCGCCCGCGTGTTCCGCTCGGCAATCCTCTCGGTCAAGGAGAACGACTACGTCGACGCCGCGCGGGCCATGGGCGCCTCTGACGCCCGCATCATCGCACGGCACATCTTCCCCAACTCGGTAGCGTCCATCGTCGTCTACGCCACGATGAACATCGGCGGCGCCATCCTCACCGAGGCGGCGCTCTCGTACCTGGGCATGGGCGTCACGCCCCCCAACCCTTCGTGGGGCATCATGATTCAGGATGGCCAGCAGTACCTCGCCACCCAGCCTTGGCTCATGCTCATGCCGGGTCTTGCGATCCTCACAACGGTGCTCGCCTTCACCCTCCTGGGCGACGGCCTGCGCGATGCCCTCGACGTCAAGATGAAGGACGCATAGCCATGTTCAAGAAGAAGACGCGGGTGCAGATGCACCTCAAGGAGCAGCCGGTCCCCGAGGGAGAGCACCTCCTTGAGGTCGATGACCTCAAGATGTACTTCCACACCCAAGATGGCGTGGTCAAGGCCGTCGATGGCGTTTCCTACACGCTCGATAGGGGCGAGACCCTCGGCGTGGTGGGGGAGTCTGGCTCGGGAAAGTCCGTCACGCACCTCACCATCATGGGCCTTGTCGACATGCCCCCAGGACGCATCGAGGGCGGCGACGTGCGCTACCGCGGCCAGTCGCTCCTCAAGATGAGCGAGGAGCAGATGCAGGACATCCGCGGCAACGACATCGCCATGATCTTCCAGGACCCCATGACGTCGCTCAACCCGGTCTACACCATTGGCCGGCAGCTGGGCGAGGGACTGCGCCTGCATCGCGGCTACTCAAAGGAGGAGGCCCTCAGGCGCTCCGTCGAGCTGCTTGACATGGTGGGCATCCCCAACCCCGAGCAGCGCGTGAAGGACTACCCGCACCAGTTCTCAGGCGGCATGCGCCAGCGCGTCATAATCGCCATGGCCCTTGCCTGCGACCCCGACATCCTCATCGCCGACGAGCCCACCACGGCCCTCGACGTGACCATCCAGGCGCAGATCATCGAGCTCATGCGCGAGGCGCAGGAGAAGAACGGCAACGCCATCGTCATGATTACGCATGACTTGGGCGTGGTGGCCGACGTTGCCGACAAGATCATGGTCATGTACGCAGGCCATCCCGTTGAGTTTGGTCCCGCCGACCAGATCTTCTATCACTCCTCGCACCCCTATACCTGGGGTCTCATCCGCTCGATCCCCGACCCGGTCATGACCGAGAAGCACCCGCTCACCCCCATCAAGGGCAACCCGCCCTCGCTCGTGAGGCTCCCCTCCGGCTGTGCCTTCTCTCCGCGCTGCCCCTATGCCACGGAGCGCTGTCGCACCGAGAGGCCTGGGCGCATCGAAGTGGCGCCGGGACATTATGCGAGCTGCCACTTTGCTGCCGACCCAGGCTTCGTAGCGAGAAATGCGCCCAAGACGGGCCATGCCGCAGCTGGCAATGCCGTTGGTCCGAAGGGAGGCGAGGCCTGATGGCAGAGCCGCTTCTCAAGGTCGAGCACCTTACCAAGGAGTTCCCGGTGGACTCAAGCGTCTTCTCCCGTGAGAGGCGCAAGGTCTCTGCCGTTAGCGACGTGAGCTTCGAGATCTATCCCGGCCAGACCCTTGGCCTTGTCGGCGAGTCTGGCTGCGGCAAGTCCACAACCGGTCGCTGCATCATGCGCCTCATCGAGCCAACCCTTGGCTCGATCACCTTTGACGGCCAAGACGTCATGAAGATGGGCCGCAAAGGGCTCAAGGCCATGCGGCGCAACATGCAGTACATCTTCCAGGACCCCTACGCCAGCCTCAACCCGCGTATGACCATCGGCGAGATCGTGTCGGAGCCGCTCCAGATCCACGGCCTCATGCCCGACAAGGCCGAGCGAACCAAGTATGTGGCGTCCCTTCTCGACATGGTGGGCCTCAACCCGGAGCACATCAACCGCTACCCGCACGAGTTCTCGGGCGGCCAGCGCCAGCGCGTGGGGATTGCGCGCGCCTTCGCCATGAAGCCCAAGCTCATCATCTGTGACGAGCCGGTCTCGGCACTCGACGTCTCCATCCAGGCCCAGGTGCTCAACCTCCTGGCCGAACTCCAACAGGAGTTTGGGACTGCCTATCTCTTCATCGCGCACGACCTCTCGGTAGTCCAGCACGTCTCCAACCACGTGGCCGTGATGTACCTGGGCAACCTCATGGAGTACGCAGACTGGAAGGGGCTCTACGAGAAGCCCTGCCATCCCTATACGCAGTCGCTCCTCTCGGCCGTCCCCGTGCCCGACCCCGACATCCAGCACTCGCGCAGGCGCGTCATCCTTGCCGGAGACCCGCCGTCGCCCATCGACCCGCCCACGGGCTGCCGCTTCCATACCCGCTGCCCCCTTGCTACGGAGAAGTGTTCACAAGAGCATCCGAAGCTGGCGGACCTCGGGGAGGGGCACCTCTGCGCCTGCCACTACGGCAGGCCGTTCCCCATCAAGGATTCGTCGATCGAACTCTGAGGGAGCATCAAAGCTCAAGGCCCTCTGCCCCGCGGCGCCACCGGGTGCGCGCCGCGGGGCGTTTTGGTCGTTTGGTTTACACCTCGTTTTCCATTGTGTAACCAGACCGAGGTGCTAGACTACCTCATATTGTGTCGTGCCGCGTCAGACCCATGTGGCGTTGCGTGGCACGCGGCACATGGGTGGCTGTTCGGTGGCTTTTGCGTCCCCCTTTGTTGTGCCAGGGGGACATTCGCTCCGTATGGCCCGGGCGAGCGGAACCCCCAAGGGGGACGCGTGGGCCTTGCGCCCTGCTTCCCTGCGGTTGCGCGAACGGCACAAAGGAGTCTCGATGGCACGATTTCTAGGGTACCTGGCCAAGAGGGTCGTCAACTACATTGTGATGATCTTCGTTGCGACCTCGCTTACCTACTTCCTCGCGTGCGCCTTCATGAGCCCGCGCTCGAATTTCGAGTCGCGCACGCCCCGGCCGTCCCAGGAGTCCATCGAGGCCTCCCTGGACAAGGCCAACTTGAACGACAGGACCCCTGTCACGGAGCGCTACCAGCGCTGGCTCTCCGGCATCGTGACCGATTGGAACTGGGGCCTCTCTCCTGTGGGCGGCTCGGTGAACAACGAGATTGCAGGCCGCATCGGTGCCTCGGTCAAGCTCATGCTTCTCTCCACGATCCTTTCGATCGCGATCGGCGTGAGCCTGGGCGTCTACACGGCGCAGCGTCAGTACCAATGGCAGGACCGCTTTTGGAGCGGCCTGGCGTCAGTGTTTCTCGTCATCCCTACGGTCGTTCTGGCCATCCTTATCGTGTTCTTTGCCATCGAGATAAACCAACAGACGGGACAGCGCATCTTTTACGTCACGGGCCTCTCGAGCTATGACGGACCCAACGTCTTCGTCGCGCTCATCGACTTCCTGCAGCACATCCTTCTGCCCACGATCGTCCTTACCATCATCAGCGCCGTGGGCTACCACCTCAACCAGCGCACCTACCTCCTGGACGAGATGCACGCGGACTACGTGCGCACGGCGCGCGCCAAGGGCCTCACCAAGAAGCAGGCCATCCGCAAGCACGCCCTGCGTGCCAGCCTTATCCCCACCTCGGTGAACGTGGCCTTCTCCATTGCGAGCATCTTCACCGGTGCCGTCATGACGGAGAAGATCTTTGCCATCCATGGCATGGGCGAGTACTTCATCAACTGCATCAATAACAACAACATCAACGGTGCCGTCGCGGTCGCCGCCTTCTCTGGCGCCTGCACGCTCGTGGGAGCCCTTCTCGCGGACCTCTTTGCCGCGGCCCTGGACCCCCGCATCAAGATGGGCTAGGGGGATGGCAATGGAAGAGCAGGACAGCAAGGACACGCAGCTCACCAATGCCCAGCTCGAGCTCCAGGCCGGCGCTGCCGGTCCAGGCGAGGTCAGGCGCATTAGCTATGCGGGCCTTATCGCACGCAGGTTCTTTAGGCAGAAGAGCGCCGTGGTTGGCCTTACCATCCTGGGCATCCTCGTGCTTCTGGCCGTCTTTGGCCCGCTCATCTGCAAGTACGACTACACCGACCCAGACTTCACGGCCATCAACGTGGCGCCCAACGCAAGGCACTGGTTTGGTACCGACGGAGGCGGCTTTGACCTCTTCGCCTGCGTGGTTCACGGCCTGGGCCGCTCGCTCGTGATTGGTCTTACCTACGCCATCCTCACGACCGCCATCTCGGCTATCGTGGGCACGGCCATCGCTTACGCGCGCGGCTGGGGCGAGAAGATCGGCATGTGGTTTCTCGACATGCTTCTCGTCATCCCGAGCTTCCTCTTGGTGGCCATGATCGTGCGCGCCGCCTCGGGCACGCAGGGTTGGCTCATGCTCATCCTAGGCCTTACGGCCTTTGGCTGGATTGGCTATGCGAGGACGCTGCGCACCATGGCGCTCTCGCTGCGCGAGCGTGACTACGTTCGCGCTGCCAAGTACATGGGCGTACCCTCCTTCAAGATCATCATCCGCCACCTGATTCCCAACCTGGGTTCGATCCTGATCATCGATACGGTCCTCGGCGTCATCAGCGGCATCAACTCCGAGACGGCCTACAGCTTCCTGGGCCTAGGCATCAAGGCGCCTGACACCTCGCTGGGCTACATCCTCTCCCAGGGCTCTTCGGCCATGCTCTCTGCCCCGTGGATCGTCCTCATCCCCTCGGTCGTCCTCATCATCCTGTGCGTGAGCATGCAGCTCATTGGCGACGGGCTGAGGGACGCCTTCGACCCCTACTCCCGCGCCGCGGGCGAGGTGGCCGACGAGGAATCCAAGAAGGACGAGGCCAAGAGGGCCGCCGCGACCGCCGCTGGCGTCACGGCTGGGTCCGACCACGAGTAGACGGAGACGTACGCATGTCTGACACCAACAGCACGAAGACCATGGACGACACGCTCCGCTACGAGCTGCTCGAGGCCAACGGCCCCAAGGGCGCGCCCATCGGTGACCCCATCATGGGCGTCCGCAACCTGCACGTCTCCTTCAACACCGAGGCAGGTGTGGTCCACGCCGTGCGCGACGTGAGCTTTGACCTCTGGGGCGGGCGCACGCTGGGCATCGTAGGCGAGTCCGGCTCGGGCAAGTCTGTCACGGCCCTCTCGCTCATTGGGCTTCTCGACGACAACGCGCATGTCACAGGCTCGGTCAAGCTCAATGGCGAGGAGCTCATCGGCAAGAGCGACGAGGAGATGTCCAAGATTCGTGGCGCGCGCATCTCGATGATCTTCCAGGACCCGCTCTCGGCGCTCACGCCCATGTTCTCGGTTGGCGACCAGCTTGCCGAGGCACTGCTCATCCACGATCCCGACATGCACAAGGATGAGGTGCGCAAGCGCTGCATCGAGCTGCTCGCCCTCGTGGGCATCACCGACCCCGAGAGGCGCCTTGACGCCTATCCGCACGAGTTCTCCGGTGGCATGCGCCAGCGTGTGGTCATCGCCATCGCCATTGCGAACGACCCCGACATCATCATTGCCGACGAGCCCACCACAGCCCTCGACGTGACCATCCAGGCGCAGATCCTGGACATCTTGAAGGTTGCCCAGAAGGAGACCGGTGCCGCCGTGGTGCTCATCACCCACGACCTTGGCGTTGTTGCCGGCACGGCAGATGACGTGATGGTCATGTATGCAGGCCGCGCAGTCGAGCGCGCGAGCATCGACACCCTGTTCGACCGCCCCTCCCAGCCCTATACCATGGGCCTTCTCGGTGCCGTTCCCAAGCCGCACATGCCGGCCGAGCATCGCCTGGTGCCCATCAAGGGCAACCCGCCCTCGCTCGCTGCCATCCCGGCAGGATGCCCCTTCTCGCCGCGCTGTCCCATGGCAACCGACGAGTGCCGCGTGACCGAGCCTGACCTCCTCCCCATCGAGGCAGGGGAGGGCCACCTGGTCTCCTGCCATCACATGGACAAGATCCACGACGGCAACCTCACCTACGTAGACGTCTACCCCGCGCTTGAGCCCCTGGTGCCCAAGTGGGCCGACGTCCCCCGCGACCAGCGTCCCGTGGTGCTCGAGGTGAAGGACCTGGTGAAGACCTTCCCCATCCAGAGCAAGGGCCTCATCCGCAGGAACAGGGGGACCATGACGGCCGTCGACCACGCCTCCTTTGCCATTCATGAGGGAGAGACGCTGGCCCTGGTAGGCGAGTCCGGCTCGGGCAAGTCCACCACGCTCATGCAGATCATGGACCTCGTGGTGCCCGAGGGGGGCTCGATTACCGTCCTTGGCAAGGAGACCTCTGGGCTGAGAAGCGCTCGCGACCGTCGCGAGCTGCGCCGCAACCTCCAGATCATCTTCCAGGACCCCATGAGTTCGCTTGACCCCCGTATGCCCATCTACGACGTGCTGGCAGAGCCCCTCGAGGCCCAGGGCTGGGACAAGTCCAAGATCAACAAGCGCATCGGCCAGCTCATGTACCTCGTGGGCATCAACCCCGATTACGTCGACCGCTTCCCGTCGCAGTTCTCGGGCGGCCAGCGCCAGCGCATCGCCATTGCCCGTGCCCTCGCCACGAGCCCCAAGCTGCTCCTTCTCGACGAGCCCATCGCGTCGCTTGACGTCTCGATCCAGGCCGGCATCATTAACCTCCTCGAGGACCTCCAGGTCCAGCTCAAGATCTCCTACCTCTTCGTTGCCCACGACCTCGCCGTGATTCGCCACATCTCCGACACCGTGGCCGTCATGCACCTGGGCAAGATCGTGGAGTACGGCGATACCGAGGAGGTCTTCACCAACCCCCAGGACCCCTACACCAAGGCGCTCCTCTCGGCCATTCCCATCCCTGACCCCAAGGTCGAGCGCACGCGCGAGCGCCTCGTCTACAGCGACGGCAAGCTCATCCCCGCCTCGAGCCTCATCCCCACGTCACTGAGGTAGCGTCCGGGGGCCGTCCCGGCCACAGCTGGTGCAGATCGAGACGGGCCTGGATGACCGGGCCCGTCCCCATGCCTGGTGGCCGAGCAATTGTGTTGGAACGATTACACCAAGGTTTCCAAAGGCCCCGCAGGATCATTTCGATTCAATTACACAGCACCGGTCTGATACCATCCTTAATGGTTCGCCATGAACCGGTATCAGCCGAGAGAATGGGAGAGAACATGTCCGTTTCCAACCTTTCGCGTCGTGCCTTCCTGGGCATGAGCGGAAGCGCCGTCGCGCTCGCGGGGCTGGGACTCGCTGCTTGTGGGTCCGACTCCTCGTCCAGCCCTGACGCCAACGCCACCGGCACCGCCAACAGCACCGACGTCACCGGCGTCGAGCCCCAGAACGGCTCGCCCGCGACCACGCCGCTTGACCAGCTGCCGCTTCCCGAGAAGGGCAAAGTCTACAACAACCCGCTCGACCGCGACCAGATCCAGGACGGCGGTACCCTCACGCTCCCCTCTGGCGAGATTGGACCCAACTGGAACTACCTCTCCGTCGAGGGCAACACCACGGAGATGCACAACATGTGGGACTGGTACATGCCCACCAACCTCTTCATCTCCGACGCCACCGCCTCGAAGTTCGAGCCCAACCCCAACTTCGTGGCCAAGGCCGAGACCACCGACCAGGGAGGCAAGCAGGTCCTGACCCTCGACCTCAACCCCGACGCCAAGTTCAACGACGGCACCCCCATCGACTACCGTGCCTTCCAGGCCGTGTGGACCGTCATGAACGGCACCAACCCCGACTACACCCCTGCTGTCACCGACGGCTACGACCGCATCGAGTCCGTCGAGAGGGGCACCTCTGACAAGCAGGTCGTGATCACCACCTCCAACCCGGTCTATCCTGCCGAGGCCCTCTTCGACCTCGTCATTCACCCCGATGCCGCCGACCCCGAGGTCTTCAATAACGGCTGGAACAACAACCCCCACGCCAGTGACTGGGGCTATGGCCCCTACACCGTGGACTCCGTCGATACCACACAGGTCACCTTCGTCCCCAATCCCAACTGGTGGGGCGACGCCCCCAAGCTCGAGTCCGTCACCTACAAGCAGATGGACTCGCAGGCGCTCTTCAACGCCTTCAAGAACGGCGAGATTGATGCCACCGGCCGGCCGCAGAACGGCTCCCAGGAGATGCTCTCGAACTTCTCCAGCATGGACAACGCCGAGATCCGTCGTGCCAACGGCATCGCCATCGCCAACATCGAGATCAACGCCACACGCGGCGTCCTTGCTGACATCGCGGTACGCAAGGCCTTCACGCAGTGCCTCGACATCCCGACGCTGCGCTCCGTCGTGTTCCAGGGCGTGAACTGGGAGGAGGAGATTCCAGGCTCGCTTCTCACCCCCGTGTGGGCCGATGGCTACGAGAACAACATGCCGGGCGACATCACCAGTCTCACCACTGCCGACGAGCGTACCGCTGCGGCCAAGAAGACCCTCGAGGACGCGGGCTACGCGCTTGACTCCGACGGCTACTACGCCAAGGACGGCACCGAGGTTGCGTTCTCCTTCACCACGTTTGGTGACTCCAATACGGTGAAGAACCGTGCCGCCGCCATCATCAAGATGGCCAAGGACGCCGGCATCAAGATCGACCAGGACGCCAAGCCCTCCTCGGAGTTCTCCACGACGCTCAGCAGCGGCTCTTGGGACATCTGTCTGTTTGGTTGGGTCTCCACACCCACGTCGATCTGGAACGGGCCCCAGATCTACGGTTCTGACTCCGCTTCCAACTTCACGCACCTCGGCAGCGCCGACCTTGACGCCGAGCTGGCCAAGGTCATCTCGATCGAGGACCACACCGAGCAGATGAAGGCCCTGAACGCGGCCGAGAAGAAGGCGCTCGAGTCCTATGGCTTCATCCCCCTGTACGCTGGCCCCGACGTTGTCGTGACCAAGCAGGGCCTCGCCAACTACGGCCCCTGCCTGTTCCTCACCGTCTCCAACGAGAGCATTGGCTGGGCAAAGTAGGGTAGAGCCTCTCTCATCCTAGGTTTTGGCGGACGCCGCCGTTCGGGTGACCAGGGTGGCGGCGTTTCGCGTGCAGGGGGCGGGTTCTCAGCTTCTGCGCGAGTTGTGCGCGCTGGCGAGAAAAACTTGCAATTCGTGCTTGCCACCGTGCGGCTGTGTGATAAGATACTCCTCGCGTTCAAGGCGCATGTCGGAGTGGCGGAATTGGCAGACGCGCTAGCTTGAGGTGCTAGTGACTGACTAAAAGGTCGTGCGGGTTCAAGTCCCGCCTCCGACACCACGAGCGTTCGCGGGTCCCCGGAGACGGGGACCCGCTTTTTGTCAACGGAGGGCCTGCGCAAACGGGCCTTGCTACGATGCCGCACTCGCTCGGGCCGCGGGCACGGAAGGCTCTGGTCTGCCCTATGGGTTGTCAATCAACCTCCATCAAAGGGCTTGATGGCAAGCAGAAGACGCGCCAGCAGAAAAACACCCTTTGAAAAAGGGCCCTTCGAGACTTCTGGTGGGTAACACGCCGAGGGGCTAGGCCGCCACGGCTCCGCCGAACGGTACGATTGTCGCATCTGACGGACGACGGCGATCGGAGCCGAGGGTGGACGCACAAGCCGGGATGCTCGCACGGCTCTTCGAGAGGTCGATGGGGCTCGGGCCCGAGTGGAGAGTCGAGGACGTCTGGTTCGAGGAGCGCGACGGCGCCCCGGACGAGCTCCACGTGAGGGTCGGGCGCGTCCCCGGGCAGGCCGTGGGGTGCCCGGTCTGCGGCAGGCCCTGCGGCGCCTGCGACACGCGCGGGCGCACCTGGCGCCACCCCGGCATCTGGCAGTGCGAGACGATCGTGCACTGCGCCGTGCCCAGGGCCGACTGCGGGGAGCACGGCAGGAGGACGGTGCCCATGCCCTGGGAGGTGCGCCCCAACTCCCACCTCGCCGCGCCCTTCGGGGCGCAGGCCCTCGTGATGGCCCTCTCCGGCATGGCCGTCACCTCGATCGCGCGCTGGGTCCGCGTCTCCGGCCGCAGGGTCTGGTACATGCTGAACAGAGCCGTCGGCGGGGCCAGGGGGGAGGCGGACTGCTCCGGCACCGCCCGCGTCGGGGCCGACGACACCGCCAGGAGGCGCGGCCAGGACTACATGTCGACCATGGCCGGCCTCGACGGCAGACGCGTCGTCGCCGTCACCGAGGGCAGGGACAGGGGTGCGATCTCGGAGCCCTGCGACCAGCCCGAGGGGCACGGCGGGAGCCGCGGGGCCATCGCCGAGGCCGCCTGCGACATGTCCGAGTGTTAAAGTCAACCCTAAATCTGCCAATCAGGGCAATACATCTGCACCGACCGG
>NZ_DBHHPX010000017.1:0-56317 GCF_057241865.1 Tractidigestivibacter sp. | reverse complement strand
TGACTCCGAGGAAATCACCCCGTGAATCCGGCCATCTCTAAGCTATCTCAGACACTCTTCTGCCTTGCTACGGGCGGCCCCCCTCCCCCCGCCTCGAGGCATCTTGGATGTTTCGGGCAAGTGAGCCCTGCCTTCTGCGCCTGAGCCCGAAGGGCAAAGGTGACTTTGAGAGCACGGCCCTGGCGCCTTGGGAGAACATGTCCGGGAAGACGCCGTCGAACTCGGAGAAGTAGGAGTCCATAAGACAGATGCACTGGGTCTTTATCTCAGCAAGCTCTGCTTTGAGCGACTGCAGGTAGCGCGAGAGCGTGCGCAGCGGCTGCACCTCGTCGGTGGCGAGTCTGGTCGTGTCGAACTGCCCTATGCGCAGGGTCTCGGCCATGAGGCGGCTGTCCACCCGGTCGTTCCTGGCGCCGGAAAGCCCCTTGAGCCTGCGGACGGCCCTGTCCTGCATGGGGTTGATGACGCAGACCGCATAGCCGCGGGACGAAAGGTAGGCGTAGCGGGCCATCCAGTAGTGGCCGGTGGCCTCCATGCCGACGACCACGTCCTTCGGCTCCTCGGCCACCCCCTCGAGCCAGCTTACAGCACGCTCGAGGCCTTGGACCGAGTTCTTGAAGCCCATTGGCTTGCCAAACTCTTTTCCATGTTCGTCCACTGCCGCAATCACGTGGTCTATCTTTGCGATATCCACACCTGCGTAGATCATCCTGACCTCCTCCTGTGACTGCGGCGGGCCTACCCAGCACCTAGAACCGCAACCTCCTAAAAGAGATCCGAGGTAACGAGAAGCGAAGTTCCTCATCCAGCTCATTCGCGGCCTGCTCTAGATGGGGTAGGATGCCACTCTCCTTCGCGAGGTCTTGTAGCCTTAGCTGACATGTCGGCATCCCTACCCGCCAGATTCTGCATTGCATCTGGAAGCATTCGATATTCAGCTCTCAAATGCAACAACTAAAAGATAGGAGGCTTCCCATGGGCGTCCTTAGGCTCGTCTGGCGCTTCGTGCGCTGGCTCTTCCGCGCCGTTTCGCGGTGGATGTGAGCGCGCTTGATAGAATTGCATCAACGGTTCGAGGAGAAAGACTAAAGCCACGCCCGACAGAGAACTCGCCGGGAACGAAACGGCAATCATCGCTTCCAGCGATGCGCATATCAGGGACATGATCTACACCGTGCGGGGGGCCGGCAGGTCATGCTCGACAGCGACCTTGCCGAACTATACGGAGTTGAGACGAAGGCACTCAATCGCGCTGCCAAGAGCAACGAGGACCGCTTCCCCGAGGACTTCCGCTTCCGGCTTACAAGAGAGGAGCTGGACAATCTAAGGTGCCAGATTGGCACCTTAGCAGGGCAGGGCACCGATTCTTCAGTCGGCCGCACGTACCTCCCCCGCGTGTACACCGAACAAGGCGTAGCGATGCTCTCAGGCGTGCTCCGCAGCAAAGTAGCAGTCGATACGAGCGTCCGCATCATGCGTGCATTCGTAGAAATGCGCCACTTCATCGCCGATAACGCTCATTTGTTCAAACAAATTAGGACCATCGACCGCAGGCAGGTTGAGTTCCAGGCGAAGATGGGACATCGCATAAGCGACCTCGAGCGCTCGACCTACGAGCGCTTCGAGCGCGTCTTCGACTACATGGAGGCCCACGAGGCACCGAGCCAGAAGGTCTTCTTCGAGGGCCAGGTCTATGACGCGTTCGGGCTCTTGGCCTCCCTCGTGCAGAGGGCCAGGCGCGAGATCGTCCTGATCGACGGCTACGTGGGCACGGGGGCCCTCAACATCCTCGCCAAGAAGGCGTCAGGAGTTGCCGCCACCGTGTGGACGCACCCAAAGACCAGCCTCACCGAGGGCGATGCCGCGACCTTCAACGCGCAGTACCCGAACCTGGGAGTCCACCGGACCACGACGTTCCACGACCGCTACCTGATCCTGGACGGCGCCGAGGGTTACTTCGTCGGCGCCTCGTTTAAGGACGCAGGCAAGAAGAGCTTTGCAATAACCAAACTTGAGGATTCTTCTATCGTAGGACCGATTGTCGCCGCGCTTGACGAGTAGGTGGACAGGGTGTCCAACCTCTAAGGTCACAAAGGTACAGAGATTGCTTCCGAGGCGTCTCGCCCCCCGAGGAGATAGTCGCAGCACCTGCGTCCGGTTCCTGGCGACACCAAAGAAAACGGAGCGATCGCACCTGCCATCCCCCAATAGGGCGCAGCCTCGCCTCGGTGTTCATGTCCAATTCCCAGATGCTGGGCCGCCACACAAAATGGGCCCAGCCAAATCGAGGTTCATTCCAAGGCCGTTCCGGCCTCATTCGCAGGGCCAATGTAGTACCAAGAAAGTAGGGACCCTCACGAGTCCCTACCAAGTGTTTTATGGTCGCGGGGGTAGGATTTGAACCTACGACCTTCGGGTTATGAGCCCGACGAGCTACCAAACTGCTCCACCCCGCAATGGGTTGCGCCTCAGCGCAAGAAGTAACTATAAGCTCGCAGGAACAGACGGTCAACGCAATGCAGCATCTTCACAGATTGGACAAACGCCGCAGCTGAACCGAGAGCCGAGAGACGCACACCATCATCGCTCCCCTACTCCAACCCCTTGAGAATCGCGCGCATCTCCTTCTGCACGGCGTGCTCGACGTTGGTCCCCACGACCTTCTCGGCAATCTGCTTCACGGCGTAGCGCGCGTTGCCCATCACGTAGGGATGCCCCACATACCGAAGCATCGCGTAGTCGTTCATCGAGTCGCCGAACGCCGCCACGTCCGCACGGTCAATTCCGTAATAGCCAATCAACGTCTCCAGGCCCGTGGCCTTGCTTATCCCCTTTGGCGTCACGTCAATCCACGTGTTTCCCGACGGCATGAACGAGAAGACATCGCCCAGCTCGCGCTCGAGCACATAGACCATGTCCATGATCTCGCGCGGGCGGTCGTAGCAGATTGCGGCCTTAATGATGCTCACGTCCGGTGACGGCGGGTCAAAAACGCGCTCGGCGTTGGGCAGGTCCTTGTCCAGCTCGCGCACGTAGCTGCTCTGGTCGTTCAGCAGGAAGGTGTGCGTCCGGTCGTAAAGCACCAGGTGGAAGCAGTCGAACTCCTGGCAGGTGCGGAAGAGCCTCAGCACCGCCCGCGTCGAGAAGACCTCGCGGCCAAGCAGCTGCCCATCCGCATAGACCTGCCCGCCGAGAGACGCCACGTAGTCAACCCTGTCCGCCACGGGCTCGAACATCCAGCGCAGCGTGTCGTATCTGCGCCCGGAGCTCGCACAGAACATGACGCCTCGCTCGCGCAGCGCTTCTA
Organism: Tractidigestivibacter sp.; assembly: GCF_057241865.1. Taxonomy (NCBI): domain Bacteria; kingdom Bacillati; phylum Actinomycetota; class Coriobacteriia; order Coriobacteriales; family Atopobiaceae; genus Tractidigestivibacter; species Tractidigestivibacter sp. The sequence goes on along the minus strand of NZ_DBHHPX010000017.1, from coordinate 53,010 downwards.
TCAGCTCAAACGTCTCCACCGGAAGTTGTGAGTTCTCGTCGAGCAGCGTGCCGTCCATGTCGGTCGCGATGAGTCGTATCATTGTCTCTCCTTCAAAAACGCCGGCATCTCGTGCGACCGCGCCGCACGGGCAATCTCGAAGAGCGCATCTGCCACGCCTTCGTCCGCGGACGCGCCGCAGGAGAAGTTCGCAACATCTCTGACCTCGGGCGTCGCGTTGGCCACGGCAACGGAGTAGTGAACCTCGCTCAAGAGCGCGATGTCGTTGCCGGAGTCACCAAAGACCACAACCTCGTCGCGCGTCGCCCCCACGGCATCAAGAATGGTATCGAGCGCCGAAGCCTTGTTAATCCCACGGGGCAGCACGTCAAACCAGTTGGGAACCGCCATCACGGTCTCCATCTCGGGACATGCCTCGGCGATGAGCTTCTCGCAATACGCGCGTCGCTTCTCGTCCCCGTTGCAGGCAATCGCCGCGGCAATGAAGTCGATCTCGGGCACCTCGTCCACGCGGCCGCCATTGAAGTGGATGAGCCGCTCGTACTTGCTCATCTCCTCCTCCGTGGCGTGCACGGCATAGGCGGGGTTCATGAGGTTCGAGTCCATAGGGAAGCACACGAGAAACATCCCGCGCTCGTGCCGAAGGGCATCCGCGATGCGGCACAGCCACTCGTGTGGGATGACGTAGGTCCACACGTCTCGCCCGTCCACGCGCACGCGCTTGCCATTGGACATGATGCCCGTCATGAAGCACGACTCGTCCATGTGGAAGAAGCGCATGAGTTCAACATAGTCGCGGCCGGTAGCAGGACCAAAATGGATGCCGGCGTTGGTGACGTCGTGGATGGCCTCGAGCGTGCGCGGCGAGACGTGCTGCGCCCCAAACGGGATGAGCGTGTTGTCCATGTCGGAGAGAACGAGCTTGATCACGGCGATAACCCCCGAAAACGCGATTGTGCAACTACGTACCATGATAGGGGTGCGCGGCCGCAGAACGAACGACAGATATCAGGAGCAGGCAAGCTCCGCACAAGCGGGTCGCTGGAGGCGTACCGTGGCGAGAGGGCGCAGACAATCAGGACACGGCGGGCCTCTCGCCTAGCGGTCCTGCGACATGCCGCCCACCAGCGCGTCGTCGCGGTTGATGCGCACAAGGATGTGCTCCAAGTCGAGCACGCCGGGAAGCCTTACCGGACGTTCCCCTGCCGGGCGAATCTCGAGGCTCCTAAAGCCCGTACCGCATCGCACGCCGCGCCACTCCATGCGCTCTATCTGGTCGTATCTCACCGTGCGGAGAGGCCCAATGTAGGGCCTCACGTCCATGAAGTCATCGTAGAGAGAGACCCGGTAGCGACGCATGAACGCCCACAGGGCAAAGACCACGATCACGAATGACGAGAAGAACGGCACCACGATGTCTGCACTGGCGTTGAATGCGCCAACGTCGCAGAGCCAGCCCAACATGAGCCCGATGGCCCCCATGAGCAGCATCGCAAACGCCAGGGAACGCAAAAGCGCCGAGGAGATCACAAAGGTGTCGTGATGGCTGTGGTGCCGCTCCGAGATATCAACGCTGCCCACCCACTCGACAAGGCCTGCGAGCACCGGCAACACCGCAGCCGCCACGGAGAAGAGGTCTGCCGCCTGGGGACTCATCGCACTACCTTCTGCGGGACGGCGAACTTGGCAACCAGGTTCTGGAGTATCTCGACCGTGGCCTCAAGCGAGAAGACCGGGATGAACTCGCGCACCGAGTGCGCGTTGTAGCCGCCGGTCGCGATGTTGGGGCACGGCAGGCCGCGCAGCGAGAGTTGCGAGCCGTCGGTGCCGCCACGCACAGCGACAACCGTGGGCTCCACGCCAGCCTCGCGGTTTGCCTCGAGGGCATCGTCGATGAGGAACGGGCAGTCGCCAAAGGCCTCGACCATGTTGCGGTACTGCTCGCGCAGCGTCACCGTGACGGTGCCCTCGCCGTAGCGCTCGTTCAGGAACGCAGCGATGTCTCGCAGCGCCTGCTGGCGACATTCGAAGGCCTGGGCGTCATGGTCACGCACGATGTAGGCAAGCGTGACCTCGGCGGCAGTGCCGCGAATCACCGTGGGATGGTAGAAGCCCTCGCGGCCGCTTGTGTGCTCGGGGCGCTCGGCGGCGGGAACAAGCTGGTCAAACTCGGCAGCCAAGGCGATGGCGTTCACCATCACGTCCTTGGCCATGCCCGGATGGACCATCACGCCGCGCACGTGCACCAGGGCCTCGGCGGCATTGAACGTCTCGTAGTTGAACTCGCCCAGCACCTCGCCGTCGACCGTGTAGCCCCAAGCGGCACCGAGCTTTTCGAGGTCGAGCAGGGCGGCACCGTGACCGATCTCCTCGTCGGGAACAAAGGCCAGCTTGAGGGTGGAGTGAGGGATGGTTGGATTTGCGAGAAGGCGAGCAGCAAGCGCACAGATTTCGGCGACGCCGGCCTTGTCGTCTGCACCCAGAAGCGTCGTGCCGTCAGAGCACACGATATCCTGACCCGCGAAGTCCTCAAGATCTGGCACCTGCTCGGGCGTGGTCACGACAGGCTGGCCGTCCACGATGCCGGCTACGAGGTCACCGCCCTCGTAGCGGACCACGTGCGGACGCACGCCCAGCGAGGGTGCGTCGGTGGTGGTGTCAAGGTGCGAGCAGAGGCAAAGCGCGGGCAGCCCCTCGGCGCCCTCAGACGCCGGTACCGTGCCCAGGACGTAGGCGTGCTCGTCGACGCTCACGTCCTGGCAGCCCATCTCCATGAGCTCGTCCGCCAGAAGACGGGCCATGCCGTGCTCCAGTGGGCTCGAGGGCACCTCCTCCTCGTTGTCCGGGTCGGAGGGGGAGTCAACCTGCACGTAGCGCAAGAAGCGCTCGAGGACATCGCTCATGCGGCCTTCCTTTCGGCTTGCGTGTGACGGCCCGCAGCCCGTGGGCCCGATTTCTCATCAGGCGAAAGTCTACACCGTTGTGGAGTGTGGGGAGTGCGGTCGTGAGGCGGGGGCGCGGGCCTCGGCGGCGCAGCGGAGGCAGGGCGGAGAACCCCGGCAAAAGCGTGCGGTCGTGCGTACTCACTAGTCGGGTCTTTTGCCGAGAAGGGCCCCCAAGGAGGCCGGTCTGGCAGGTTTTACGGCTCATGCGTGCGCACGAGTGAGGCTTTCTGGCAGCCGTTCGGCGTTCGCCCAGGTGGGCGAGAGGGGCCTGGCAGCAGGCGGGGCTCGTGCGTACGCATGACCAGACTTTCTCGCCAGCCCGTGGCCCAACTCGTGGATTCTCGCCGGTTAGGACCAGATAACCGTTCGGGATTTACGGCACGCCCAGCACCTACGCGCCCGCGGGAAGCAGCGCGCAACACCGGATGAGACAAAGGGACTGTCCCTTTGTCTCACTTCACGCCGGCGCGGCGCTTGGCATCCTCTATCTGGGCGAGCTGCTCATCCGTGAGGCGAAGCGCCGACACATCGTGGCCCAGGTCGTACCCCATGCCGCCCCCGTTCACGATGGAGTCGTGGCGGTAGCGCGACTCGTCCACGTACGGCGTCACGGCATCGTTCACCGTAGGGTCGTTGGGGTTCTCCAGGCGGAAGCCGCGCGAGTGGTCGTTGCGGTAGTTCTCCTTGGCCACGCTGATCATGAGCTTGATGCGGTTGAGCTGGTTCACCTCGGACGCACCTGGGTCGTAGTCCACAGCCACGATGTTGCTCTCGGGGTGCATCTGGCGCAGGCGCTTGATCACGGACTTGCCCACCACGTGGTTGGGCAGGCACGCAAACGGCTGGGCGCACACGATGTTGGGCGTGCCATGCTCGATGAGGTCGACCATCTCGGCCGTGAGCAGCCAACCCTCGCCCATGGTGTTGCACAGCGACAGGACCTGCTCGGCCTTGTCGGCAAGGTCGAAGATGTCCTCGTAGGGCTCGAAGCGCGACGACTGCGCCAGCATGCGGTCCATCGGCTTGCGCGCGGCCTCGATGAGCTTGATGCCCGCCATGTGCGTCAGGCGCTTGGAGGCCTTGGAGCCAAGCTCGCCCTTCATGTTGATGGGACCCATGAGCCCGAAGAGGAAGAAGTCGACAAGGCCAGGCACGTTTGCCTCGCAGCCCTCGGCCTCGATGACCTTGACCAGCTGGTTGTTGGCCGTGGGATGGAACTTGACGAGAATCTCGCCCACCACGCCAACGCGTGGCTTGGAGCGGTCGTTCACCAGGGGAATCTGGTCGAAGGCGGTGATGGTCTCCCGGCAGATTGCCTCGAAGCTGCGCCTGTTGAGCGTGTGCACGGCCTCCTTCATGCGGGCCATGCACTTGTCGTGCAGCGCATCAACCGAGCCCCTCCCGGCCTCGTACGGACGGGTGCGATAGACGCACTGCATCATGAGGTCACCGTAGAGGAGGATGTAGGTTGCCTTGGTGAGAAGCGCGGGGTCTTTGATGGACCAGCCAGGGTTGTCCTCGTCGAGGCCCGTTGCCATGTTGATGGAGATCACGGGGATGTCGGGGTGTCCGCTCTCGCGCAGGGCCTTGCGGATGAGGGCGATGTAGTTGGTGGCTCGGCAGCCGCCGCCTGTCTGGGAGATGAGGACGGCCGTGTGCGAGAGGTCGTACCTGCCGCTCTCGACGGCCTCCATGATCTGGCCCACCGTGAGGATGGACGGATAGCAGATGTCGTTGTTCACGTACTTGAGGCCTGCGTCCACCGCACCCTGGTCAACGGAGGGCAGAAGCACCAGGTTGTAGCCATAGTCGCGCAGCAGCGCCTCGGCAAGGTCGAAGTGCACGGGGCTCATCTGCGGGGCAAGGATGGTGTAGTGGGCGTCCTGCATCTCCTTGGTGTAGCGCACCTTCTGGAAGGCCGCGCTCTTGGCATCGCGGTAGACGGGCGTGCGGCGGGAGAGATCGGTCTTGCGGGCATGCTCGAGCGAGCCGTCGGCCAGGTGCACGCCCACGGGCTCCACCTCGTGCGCCTCTCCCTCGGCGGTCTCCTCCTCGAGCTGCTCCTGCCGCTCCTTGAGTGCCGCCATGAGCGAGCGGATGCGGATGCGCGCGGCGCCAAGGTTCGAGACCTGGTCGATCTTGAGCACCGTGTAGATCTTGCCCGAGGCCTCGAGGATCTCCTGGACCTGGTCGGTGGTCAGGGCATCAAGTCCGCAGCCAAACGAGAAGAGCTGGATGAGGTCAAGGTCGTTTCTCGTCGCCACAAAGCGCGCGGCGCGATAGAGCCGGCTGTGGAACATCCACTGGTCAACCACGCGGATGGGTCGCTCGGGGCCCATCTTGTGCGCCACCGAGTCCTCGGTGAGCACGGCAAAGCCAAAGGAGTGCACCAGCTCGGGGATGGCATGGTTGACCTCGGGGTCGTTGTGGTAGGGGCGACCCGCCAGCACGATGCCATGGGCGTTGTGCTCCTCCATCCACCTCAGGGCCTCGTCACCGGCGCGGTGCATGGCGCTCTTGAAGTCGAGGTCCGCCTGCCAGGCAACGTTCACGGCCTCGTCGATCTCGGAGCGCGTGATGTGGGGACCGCGGAAGCGACCCTTGCCCTTGGCGGCGTCCTCCTCGCGCTGGACCGAGATGAGCTCGTAGAGGCGGCGCTTGAGCTCGCGCTTGTCGTCGTACGGCACGAAGGGGGCGAGATACTCAACGCTCGGGTCCGAGAGCTCGTCCACGTTCAGACCCAGAGCCTGCGGGTAGCTCATCACGATTGGGCAGTTGTAGTGGTTGGTGGCGGTGTCGTCCTCCTTGCGCTCCCAGCGGATGCAGGGCATCCAGATGAAGTCCGGGTTCTTGGAAAGGAGGTCCATGATGTGGCCGTGGCTAAGCTTGGCCGGGTAGCACGCAGACTCCGACGGCATGGACTCGATGCCGTCGTCGTAGGTCTTCGACGACGTCTGGTCCGAGATCATCACCGAGAAGCCCAGCTTGGTGAAGAACGCGTGCCAGAAGGGGTAGTTCTCGTACATGTTGAGCGCGCGCGGAATGCCCACCGTGCCGCGCGGTGCCGTGTCGGCGTCGAGCACGGGACGGTCAAAGAGCAGCTTGTTCTTGAACTCGAAGATGTTTGGGGCGTCGTTCTTGGTCTTGCCCGAGCGGCCGGCACCCTTCTCGCAGCGGTTGCCCGTGATGAAGCGGTGTCCGCCGCCAAAGTCGTTGATGGTGAGCAGGCAGTTGTTCGAGCAGCGTCCGCAGTGGACGTTGGTGTGCTTGACCTTGAGGTTGTCGATGCCCTCGCGCGAGAGGACCGTCGAGGTACCCGTGGCGCCCGCACGGTCACGGGCGAGGAGGGCTGCGCCATAGGCGCCCATGCAGCCGGCGATGTCGGGACGGATGACCTGACGGCCGGTGAGCAGCTCGAAGGCGCGCAGGGTGGCGTCGCTCATGAAGGTGCCGCCCTGGACCACGCAGTACTTGCCAATCTCGTCAAAGTCGCGCAGCTTGATGACCTTGAACAGCGCGTTCTTGATTACGGAGTACGAGAGGCCCGCGGCCACGTCGCCGATGGTCGCGCCCTCCTTCTGGGCCTGCTTGACACGCGAGTTCATGAAGACGGTGCAGCGGCTGCCCAGGTCAACGGGGGCCTTGGCCGTAACGGCCACCTTTGCGAACTCCTGGACGGTCATGTCCATGGACTTGGCAAAGCTCTCGATGAACGAGCCGCAGCCCGAGGAGCACGCCTCGTTGAGCATGATGTGCTCGATGACGCCGTTTCTCACCTGCAGGCACTTCATGTCCTGGCCACCGATGTCGAGAATGAACTCGACGCCGGGGACGAAGGCCTTCGCGCCGCGCAGGTGCGCGACGGTCTCGATCTCTCCGGAGTCGGCGCGCAGGGCCTCGATGAGGATGCCCTCGCCGTAGCCGGTGGTGGTCACGTGGCCGATGGTCGTGCCCTCGGGCATCACGTCGTAGATGCCGTCCATGATGTGGCGAGCGGTGCCCAGGACGTCGCCGTCGTTGCTGCCGTACCAGGTGTAGAGAAGCTCGCCGGCATCGCCCACAACGGCGCACTTCATGGTGGTGGAGCCGGCGTCGATGCCGATGAAGGCGCGGCCGTGGTAGCTGGCCAGGTCGCCCTTGGGCACGACCTCCTTGTTGTGGCGTTCCTTGAACTCCTGGTAGTCCTTCTCAGTGGCGAAGAGCGGGTCCAGACGCTGGACCTCGGAGCCCTGGACGTCCTTGAGCTGCTCGAGCGAGCGGATGACGTCCGCGAAGGTCACGAGCTTGTCGGACTCGCCGGCAAGCGCCGCGCCCGTGGCCACGAAGAGGTGTGCGTTGGTGGGCACCACACGGTGCTCCTCGTCGAGGTTGAGCGTGACGTAGAAGCGGTGGCGCAGTTCGGAGAGGTATTGGAGCGGTCCGCCGAGGAAGGCCACGTAGCCCTTGATGGGGTGTCCGCACGCCAGGCCCGAGACGGTCTGCGTGACCACGGCCTGGAAGATCGAGGCGGCCACGTCCTCGGGGCGGACGCCCTCGTTGAGCAATGGCTGGACGTCTGACTTGGCAAAGACGCCGCAGCGGCTTGCGATGGGGTGAATCTGCGTGGCACCCTTGGCCAGCTCGTTCAGGCCCATCGCATCGGTCTTGAGCAGCGTTGCCATCTGGTCGATGAAGGCACCCGTGCCGCCGGCGCACGTGCCGTTCATGCGCTGCTCGATGCCGTTGTCAAAGTAGATGATCTTGGCGTCCTCGCCGCCCAGCTCGATGGCTACGTCGGTCTGGGGGATGAGCGCCTCGACGGCGCGCTTGGAGGCGATGACCTCCTGGACGAACTCGAGGTCAAGCCACTTGGCAAGCAGCATGCCGCCGGAGCCGGTGATCGAGACGCGCATGGGGACGTTGCCAACGATGCGCTGGGCGCCGGCGAAGAGCTCCTTGGCCGTGGCGCGGATGTCTGTGTGGTGGCGCTCGTAGTTGGCATAGACCAGGCTTCCGGACTCATCGATAACGGCAAGCTTGACCGTAGTCGAGCCCACGTCGATGCCCAGGCGCAGGCGTGCGCCGGTGAGGTCCTGCGGCGTTGCGGGATAGAGCTCGGCGCCGTTCTGGGTGAGCTCGAGGGGCTCGGCGGTTGCGTTGTTCTCGGTCATCAGTTGTTGTCCTCCTCATCGGGAAGCATGACTGCCAGCGCAAAGCCGGGCAGGTCGAGCTCGATTGGACTGTCGTACAGGTCACCGGGACGCACGAACATGAGGGCGGTCATGATACGCGCCATAGTGCGCACGCTCTCGCGCATGCCACCGTCGAGCCAGCGCAGAAGCACGCCGACCTCGGCGGATATCGCAAAGGTGAGGTAGTAGTCGAAGAACGCGCCCACCGCGCGCACGTCGATACCGTCAAGCGCGCGGTCGGCCACGACCGTGTGGACCATGGACCGGATGCGCTGCGAGAACGCGGGGTCTCCCCCCTCGCCCAGAAGCGGGCGCAGGTAGGAGCCACGCTCCTTGAAGTACGAGAGAAGCTCCAGCGAGCCCGGGCAGGGTTCCTGGTGGTTGATTGCCTCGGCAAGCTCGTCGAGGTGGACCTGGGAGAGCTTGGCCACCAGCGGGCGAAGCTCTGCAGCCGTGTCGTTCTCGATGCAGTTTACGAGGTCTGGGATGTCTTTGTAGTGCGAGTAGAACGTGCGACGCGTGACGCCCGCGCGGTTGGTCACGGCGGTCACCGTGACGCGGCTGAGGTCGCCCGCGGAGCAGATCTCCTCCGCGAGCGCGTCGCGGAGCGCGAGGCGCGTCCTGCGCGTGCGGCGGTCGGTGACCTGCGGGAGGTCGGCTGCAGCCCCTCGCGGGACGTCGCTGACAGTCTGGCTCAAGTCTTTTGCCCCCGATTCTTCACACCGTGAGTACTATTTCACGCCTTGTGAAGTATTACACAGAGTGAGTAGTTATTTCCCGACGCGATTGCCGCGGCGCAAGCGTCACATCTGCTCCACAATGGGGCAGGGGGAGTTTCCCTTTGTCTCATTGTGGAGGAGAAGGCCGTGAAGACCTACAGCTTTACCGCAACAATCGAGAAGGTCGAGGGAATCGACGGTGCGTTTGTGCAGGTGCCTCTCGATCTCCCTAAGGCATTTGGAGCGGGGAGCATCAAGGTTCACGTGCTATTGGCAAGGACCGGGGGGTGGCGTGGACGTTTCTCTCGTCTGCGCGCAGATAGACGGGCCCGCCAGGCGCTACGTTGACCTTTACCTTGCAAAGGTCGAGCGAAAGGGCCGCAGCCGAGAAGAGCTTTGGGCCGTGATCGAGTGGCTTCTCGGCTATGTGCCGTCAGACCTTTCCGACGAGAGGCTGGCGGCGGCAAGCCTTGCTGCGTGGCTCGATGACGCGCCAGCGTACGACCCGGCGGCAAGCCTCGTGCGCGGCAAGGCCTGCGGCATCGATGTTGCCCAGATAGAGGACCCAACCATGCACCGAGTCCGCGTGCTGGACAAGCTTGTGGACGAGCTGGCCAAGGGCCATCCGCTCGAATGAGCCAAGGGGGCTGTCCCCTTGTCTCACAGCAGGCAATCAGACCACTCAGGCTCCTTGAAGCCGACAAGCACGAAGTCATCCCCCACCACAATCGGGCGCTTGACCAGCATGCCGTTGGTGGCGAGAAGGGCAAAGGCCTCCTCGTCGCTCATCCCTGCGTCAAGCCGGGCCTTCACACCCATCTGCCGGTAGAGCTGACCGCTCGTGTTGAAGAAGCGACGCACGGGAAGGCCGGAGCTGGCCTGCCACTCTGCGATCTCGGCTGCGGTGGGGTTGTCCTCCACGATGTGACGGTCGGTGTAAGAAACGCCGTGCTGGTCCAGCCACGCCCTTGCGCGCTTGCACGTAGTGCACTTGGGGTACTCAACGAAAAGCAGGTCGGACATGGTATTCTCCTTGTAGATTTGATCAATGATGCATGCCGCTCAACGCCCAGCATCCGCCGCCTACAAATCTCTCCGCGTGAGAATCTCCTGCGGGATGAGGCGGCAGCCCTCCACCACGGTGCGCGCGTAGGCCGCGGCCTCCTCGGTGAGGCCGTCACGGAGAGGCGACGTGTCAGGCATGCCGATATTCACCTGGCAGGTCTGCTCGTTGTCGGCGGGATTGGGGTAGCGCTCCTGCGCCCTGTCAATCATGAGCTGGTAGGCGGGGATGAATGGCGCGAACGGGTAGTGCCCGCCCAAGACGTCGCGCAGACGCACCATGATGTCGATGCCCGCGCGGTCGATGTCTCCCCAGTAGAGAACCTCCACCGAGTCCGCGCCTAGCGTGTCGAGCAGCAGCGCCAGGCGGTTGTGCTCCAGGATGGGCGTGCCTCCGCCCAGAACCACGGCATGAATGCGCTCGCCCAGGATGGTGGTTCGTCCCTCCTCGTACATAAGGTCATGCACATCAAGCCAGGGGTCGAGGTTCTCGGTCACCAGCACGCGCATGTGCTTCCTGCGGCGCGGCGCGTGATAGAGAAGGTCCGGCTTGGGCATGGGCCTGTGGCGAATGACGTCCTCCATGCCCATGGCACGCAGGAGGCGGTGACCATCCGAGCCGTACTCGAAGAACTTCTCGTCTCCGCCCATCTGGTAGGCAAGCTGGCGGCGCGTGATGTCGCCAGGCAGCGCGCCGTTGACCAGCGCGTCGTTGAGCGCGGTGAGCTGGCGCTCGAAGAGCGTGTAGGCACCGGGGTGGCTGAGAAGCCAACCGTTCATCCAGAAGCGCTGGTCAAGCTCCAGAACCTTGGCGCGCATCTCGGTCTCGGCAGGGCCACCGCGACGGACGTAGGGGACGTCCGAGAGCTGCACCGGCTTTGAGGGCGAGCCCTTCCCCATGCGGCGGACGCGACCGTGCGTCTGGCGAACGGGCGGCCTGGCAGGTGCGTCGGGCGCAGGGGGCTCCGTCTCCTGTGGCGCAACGAGATCAGGCGCGGCAGGCTCGGGCGCGCTGGGCTCTGTTGGCACAACCGCAGCATCGTCTGGCTCGGCCACTGGCCTCCGCTTCGAGATACGGCGGCGAGCAGTGTGGCGCGGCGCGAGCGTTGCAGCCTCGACGGGAGGTTCAGTCGCATCGGGTGCCGCGACAACTGGGGCTTCTGGTGTCTCCGCAGGCTCTGGCGCTGGGTCGGACGTGAGCCCTGCCTCTGGCGCGGCGTCTGCCGGGGCAACCGGGGCCTCCGAGTCCTCCTCCATTGGCTTTCCCTCGGGAACGCGTAGTGTGTAGACGCCCTCCTGACCCTCGACGGGATTGAGTGCCCGAGACCTCACCGCTGCCTCGATGGCCTGGGCATCCTTTCCGCAGCGCTTGAAGATGGGAGCCAGGTCCTCCTCGGTCACAACCTCGCTCCGCACGCGCACGAGCGCGCTTGCCACCGACGCGGCCTTGTTCTTCTGCGAGGGCTCAAGGACGGCGCACAGGGCCTCCCTCAGAAGGTCCAGGTTCCTGCGTTCCTCGTCCGTCAGCTTGCGCGCCATATTAATCCTTTCGTGCGGTTATGCAAGAAGGATACGGCAAACCCGAGAACCACCCCAAATGGGGCCTGTGCAATCTTGTATAACTCCACTGTGGGACGATCGCTAACCAGTAAGCCTGCCCTCTTCAAGACCCTGCTTGGCCGAGAAGCACGCTCGTGCGTACGCACGATGCCGACTTTCCGCCGAAATGGGCCCCCCGGGAACCCCGCCTGGCAGAAAGGTGCAATCATGCGTACGCACGACCGTGGATTCCCGGCACAGCCCCGGCGTTCGCCCAGTTGGGCGAGAGGCCCATGGCAACAGGCGGGGCTTGTGCGTGCGCACAATGCGGCTTTCTCGGCAGGGTGTGGTCCCCAAAGGGCCCAGCCGTCAGATAACCGCATTTATGCGTACGCACAACGACAACAAACTGCCACCAGGAGGGGCGGCACCGCCGCCGAGCCCAAATCGCCACGAGCCCCGTTTTGCGAAATGACGGTTGGTGGCAGAATCAGTTGCATTACTTATATGTCATGATGCCAGTCGCAAACCCCTGACCTGCGCTTCATCAAACCTAGAACCGCTTTGTACTCGGAGCGATCCCGAAAAACTGCCACCAACCGTAAATTCGTGCCAAACGGGATCCCACTCTCCGCCCCCGCACAAGAAAAGGCCCGCCGACGCAAGCCGACGGACCCAGACAAAACACGCGGCAACGAGAGAGACGCCTACTCGTTGTCGCCGCCCGTGGCCTTGGTGGCACTGACCGCAGTGGCAGCGTCCTTGGCGTCGTGCCACACCCAGTCGGTGAAGGCGGGGTGGTCGTAGCCGTTGTCAACCGCAAACTGGAAGGCATCCTGACGGAACTTCTCCCACTCAGCAATCTGGTCGGCCCACTTCTCGGCGTCGATAATGCGCAACGCGTCGGCCGCGAGCGCCCAGCGGTCCATGTGGTTCAGGCGCAGCATGTCGTAGGGCGTGGTCGTGGAGCCCTGTTCCTCGTAGCCGTGGACGTGGAAGTTATCGTGGTTGGGACGGCCCCAGATCAGACGGCGAATTGTGCCGGGATAGGCATGGAAGGCAAAGAGGACGGGCCTGTCGGAGGTGAAGAGCGCCTTGAACTGCTCGTCGGTGAGGGCCTCGTCGTTCTCGGAGGCGTTCTGGATCTTGAGCAGCTCAACCACGTTCACCAGGCGGCACTTGACGCCCAGCTTGTCGAGGAGCTCGAGCGCGGCCATGGTCTCCTGCGTGGGCACGTCACCGCAGCAGCCAAGGACGATGTCGGGCTCCTCGTCGTCAGCGGTGTTGGACGCCCACTTCCACTCGGCGGCGCCAGCCGCGAGCTCCTCGCGGGCCTCGTCGAGCGTGAGCCACGTGGGGGCGGGCTGCTTGCCGGCAAAGACCGCGTTCACGCAGTTGGCCGAGGTATAGCAACGCTCGGCCACGGCCAGGAGCAGGTTCGTGTCGGCGGGGTAGTAGATGTTCACGACGTGATCGTTGTTGAAGCACTTGTTGAGAAGCACGTCCACAAAACCGGGATCCTGGTGAGAGAAGCCGTTGTGGTCCTGGCGCCAGACGTGGCTCGAGAGGAGCATGTTGAGGCCGGAGATGGGCTTGCGCCAGGAGATCTCGCGCACGGTGGCCTCGAGCCACTTGCAGTGCTGGTTGACCATGGAGTCGACAATGTGCACGAAGCTCTCGTAGCTCGACCACAGGCCGTGGCGGCCGGTCAGGATGTAGCCCTCGAGAAGGCCCTCGCACTGGTGCTCGGAGAGCTGCTCGATCACGTTGCCCACGGGCGAGAGGTGCTCGTCGTTGGCAGGGTCGTCGTTGAGGTCGCCGTTGAACCACTGCTTGTCCGTCACCTGGTAGCTGGGCTGCAGGCGGTTGGATGCCGTCTCGTCGGGACCGAAGATGCGGAACTTGTCGCGGTTGTTGTTGATGAGCTCGGCGGTGTACTCGCCCAGGACGCGGGTCGCCTCGGTGGCACCAAAGCCGTGGCCGCCGCCCTTGACGTCAATCTCGTACCTGGAGGTGTCGGGGAGGTCGAGGCCCTCAAGGAGCTTGCCGCCGTTGGTGTTGGGGTTGGCGCCCAGGCGCAGCTCGCCCTCGGGCATGAACTCGGTGACCTCGGGACGGATGGCGCCCTTCTCGTCGAAGAGGCCCTCGGGGCCATAGGACTCGAGCCAGCCCTTGAGGACCTCGAAGTGGGCCTCGGTGTCGCGGGCGGACGCCAGGGGCACCTGGTGCGCACGCCACGAGCCCTCGGTCTTCTTGCCGTCGATCTCCTTGGGGCAGGTCCAGCCCTTGGGGGTGCGGAAGATGACCATGGGGTAGAACGGGCGGGACGCCTCGCCGGCGGCCGCGCGACGCTTGATGTCGCAGATCTCGTCGAAGACGGCCTCGAGCAGCGCCGCAAAGCGACGGTGGATGGAGGCGTGGTCCTCCTCGTCGAAGCCGGCGACGAAGTTGTAGGGGTGATAGCCCATGCCACGGAAGAACTCGTCGCGCTCGGCATCGGAGATGCGGGCGAGGATGGTGGGGTTGGCGATCTTGTAGCCGTTGAGGTGCAGGATCGGCAGCACGATGCCGTCGGTGAGAGGGTCCATGAACTTGTTCGTCTGCCAGCTGGTGGCGAGAGGGCCGGTCTCGGCCTCGCCGTCGCCCACCACGGCAACCGCGAGCATGCTGGGGTTGTCGAGCACCGAGCCATAGGCGTGCGAGAGGACATAGCCCAGCTCGCCGCCCTCGTGGATGGAGCCAGGGGTCTCGGGCGCGTAGTGGCTGGGGATTCCGCCGGGGTAGGAGAACTGGCGGAAGAACTTCTGGAGGCCAGCCTCATCGTTGGTGATGTCGGGGCGAATCTCGCGATAGGTGCCGTCAAGGAGGGACTGCGCGGTGCCGGCGGGTCCGCCGTGACCGGGACCCATGAGGAAGATGGCGTTCTGGCTGTGGTCGCGGATGAGTCGGTTCACGTGGCCAAAGAGGAAGTTGAGGCCGGGCGTGGTTCCCCAGTGGCCGACGAGACGGTGCTTGACGTCCTCGCGCGTGAAGCCGACGGGGCCGTCCTGGTTCTTGAAGTCCGCACGCATGAGCGGGTTGGAGCGCAGGTAGATCTGGCCGACGGAGAGGTAGTTGGCGCAGCGCCAATACTTGTCGACCCACGCGATCTCGTCCTCGCTCACCGGTCCGTCGAGCTTCTTCCAGGGAGTTCCCAACACGGGCTGAGCCATACTCGTTCTCCTCTCGCTGGCGGCATGCTGTGCCGCTCACCCACCGGCTACTACTGTCTGCATATTTCACAGTGTAGTAGGTAAAACGTTTTATCATTGTGAGAACAGATCGGATTTCTCGAGCGGTGCGTAAGGTCTGCACAATTGGGGAGTGCGAGGTGGTCGGGCAGCGCTAGACGATATGCCCCGCATCCATGTGGCAGACATGAACGAAGGGCCCCCATCCTGTCTCCTCGCGGGCTCGGCTCGTGTACGCTGGTTGCACCATACAAACCGCGGCGAGCCTGCCGCACACAGGGAAAGGGGCCCTCTGATGGGACAGTATACCCTCGACTCGCGCCACGCGGGCGTCGTCGCCCTCGACCAGCACGCGCGCTCGGTGGCGCTCTGCGGCATCCGCCTCGACACCGCCGAGGTCCGCTCGACGAGGCTCGTCGGGTGCCCCTCGGCAAGTGGCATCTCCGGGTGGGCGCTCGCCTGGGTCGGGGCGCCCGTCCGCTTCGTCTACGAGTCCGGCCCCTGCGGCTTCCAGCTGGCGCGCGACCTCAGGGGCGCCGGCCTCGACTGCGACGTGATCGCCGTGTCGAGCATCCCGAGGAGCGCCTCCGACAGGGCCTTCAAGGACGACCGCCGCGACGCCAGGGCGCTGCTCGAGGCGGTCGTCGCCCCATCGAGCAGGTGCAGGGCCGTCTACGTCCCCTCGGAGGGGGCCGAGGCCGCCCGCGACATGGTCCGCGCCCACCAGGACGCCTCCGCGGCCACCAGGCGCATCAGGCAGCAGCTCTCGGCGATGCTCCTGAGGCACGGGCACGTCTGGGACGAGCGCACGGCCTCGGGGGCCCTCAGGAAGACCTGGACGAGAGACTACGTCGCCTGGGTCCGGTCCGTCGAGCTCCCCGAGCGCGACGAGAGGGAGGCGCTCGGGTTCTACCTTGCATCGACCCTGGACTGGATCGGGAGGACGGGGGAGCTCAGGCGCAGGTGCCTCGAGATCGCCGGCCGCGACAGGTTCCGGCCCTACGTTGACGCGCTCTGCCGCCCCAAGGGCGTCGACGGGATGCGCGCGCTCGCCTTCGTGGCCACCGTCGACGACTTCTCGCGCTTCCGGAACGGCAGGAGCGTCAGGTCCTACTTCGGCCTCGTCCCCTCGCGCCACGACTCGGGGGAGCGCACGGGCAGGAACGGCGGCATCACGAAGGCGGGCGACGCCACCGTGCGCAGGGCGGTCGTCGAGGGCCTCTCGTCGCTCACCAACCACCGGGGCGCCAGGAAGGCGGCGCCCGGGGAGGGCCACGGGGTCTCCGCCGCCGTGGAGGCGGAGGCGGTGAGGTGCAACGAGCGCAACCAGAGGCGCTTCGGCGACCTCGTCGCGCGCGGGAAGGGCGTCAACGTCGCCAAGGTCGCGGTGGCCTCGGAGGTCGTCTCCGAGATGTGGGCCCTGGGGCGCATGGTCGACCGCGAGCTGGGACGCGCGTAGGGCCCGCGGACGCATGACCATCCGCAGGCCCCCATGCCGGTCCGGAGGCGTCGGGGAGGCTCGCGAGGACGATTTGCACACCGCCTTGCGCGGCGCGTGCGTGACTAGACTCAAAGAAGGAGAGCGACCACCCCCACTGCCGAATCACGCGAAGTGTGGGCCGGCCCCGCCGGTGTCCACGAATCTGAAAGTGCCGCGACGCCCGCGTCCGCCGGCTACTTCAGCGGAGACCTCTCCGATTGGCATGGCGCCTGCCGATGCAGCCCGGCCCCGGGTCGACGGATCCGGGGCTGGGCGAGCCTTGCCCTTGACAGGGGTGCGGGGCATATGAAACGTTCGGGATTTGCGGCGAGAGAGACCTTCTCCGTAAAACATCACCGGTTAGACGGTCGTAATCGGTCGGAATTTACGGCAGCGCAATCATGCGTCGTCAACCCGCTTGAGCGGCAAGGATGCGCACCGTTCCCCACGCACGCCACCCGCGGCCAGCCGACCGCCATGAACCCACCGCCTACAACCACCGGACGCTGTCCTTCTCGACCAGCCGTGGCGTGAGCATGCGCTCGACCGACGGCGCAACCTCTGCATCGTCACCGTGCTCCCCCACGCGCGCGAGCATCATGTCGACCGCAACCTTGGAGATCGCGGGCACGTTCTGCTCGATAGACGTAAGCGCCGGCTCGAAGAGGGAGTCGGCCGCGCTGTTGTCGTAGCTCACCACCGAAAGGCCGTCCGGCACACGCAGGCCGTGCTCGTACACGCGCTTGAGCAGCCCCAACGCAATGTTGTCGCTGCTCGCAAATGCCGCCGTGGCATCGGTGGCAAGAAGGCCCTCGGCCGCCTGCCAGGCGTCGGGAATGTAGTAGTCGCTCTCGAAGACCAGCCTGGGGTCAAAGTCAATCCCATGCTCGGCCAACGCGCGCCTATAGCCGGCAAGGCGCAGTCGACCCGTGTTGGAGCCCGGGTTGATGATGCATGCCACCCGCTGGTGCCCGTGCCGCAAAAGGTGATCCGTAGCCAGGTAACCGCCAAGCTCGTTGTCGTAGCGCACGCGGTCTCGGCTCACGCCTTCGATAAAGCGGTCAACCATCACAAGCGGCACCGGCAGCTGTGCAAGGGCGTCGATAAGCTCCTGGTCGGTGGTGAACTCGTCCGCAACCACGAGGAAGATACCGTCGACCCCGCGGTTCACCAGCAGGCGGACCAGCTCGGCGTCGCTCTCGGACGAGCCCACGGAGTTGGTGATCAGCAGCAGATAGCCCCGCTCGCGACAGAGAATCTCGAGGTTGTTGGCGAGAGACGCAAAGTAGCGGCTCTGGATGTTGGGCACGACCAGCCCAAACGAGTGCGACTGCTGCATCACCAGGCTGCGCGCAATCTGGTTGGGGATGTAGTGCTTGCGCAACGCGACCTCCTTGATGCGGCGGCGGTTCTCCTCGCTCACGCGGCACGGTCGGTTGTTGAGAACGAGCGACACCGTGGCAGACGAGAGTCCCACTTCGCGTGCGATATCCTTGAGCGTCACCTTTGCCATTGCCACATCCCGCCGCAAGTAGTAAGCCCGCATGTCGGTATAGAAGATAGCCTGAGAACAAACTCCACGCGAGCCAGGCTCGCAAATTTGGGATCTTGGGCTGCGGAGCCCGTCACTGCGGGACCACCCCGCATCTGCGTGCGGGCTGACTCCGCTCGGGCTACACTGTTAGCAGCCGTAACCCTACGTCTACCGGAGACCCCATGGAGTTCAATATCGTCACCATCGTCCTCATCTGCGTCGCCGCAGCCTACTTCATTATCGAGCAGGTGCTGCGCACATCAAGGCTTGGGAAGTTTGCGCTGCTCCTTCGCTCCGACAAGTACGACGAGGCGCTCGACCTGCTCGAGACCCCAGGCTCGAAGTGGCTGTTCCCGCCGTACAACCGCGAGTACATGAAGCTCAACGCCTACCTCATGAATGACGACGAGAAGAGCGCCGCCAAGCAGTTTGACCTGCTGTTCTCCATGCGGCCCTCCAAGAAGCAGCGCGCCGACCTCGTCGTGAAGGCGTACCGCTACTACATGGAGCACGAGCGCTACAAGGACGCCAAGCCCCTGCTGGAAGAGATTGAGAAGACCGCCGACAAGTCCGTGGCGGATGAGTCACGACTCATGTGGGACATCTTTGCCGAGAGCGACTACAGCCACATCGACGAGATGGAAGTGCAGTACGAGAAGGCCAAGAGCGCGCAGGAGCGCATGAGGCTTGCGCTGCTGATCGCCACCCAGTACGAGAACGCCAAGAGAAAGCCCAAGGTCGAAGAGTGGCGCCGCAAGGCCGAGGGCGCCGCAAGGGAGCTCGAGGAGAACGCGCGGCATGCTGCGGAGAAGGGCGCGAAAGATGACCCAAAGGACACAGGGAGGAGGTAGACGGGCGGCCCCATCAGAGCGACCATCAATGCCGCCCGACAGGCAACCGCCCCGATGGCAGAAGGCCGCGGTCGTGCGTACGCACGACCTCGACTATCTGTCAATTTCACCTGCCAGAGGTCCCGTGATGGCAGAAAATCGCCATCGTGCGTACGCACGACCTCGATTCGTTACCATGTTCTTCTCGGCCAACTGGGCAAACACCAGAGTCCCGGCAGATTTACTTACTCATGCGTACGCACGATTGAGACTATTTGCCCGTCGGGACAAACCTGCGACTCAATTGCACCCCTGGCGGAGCCACGACCTGCAATTAAGCCGTAGTTTTCCCTTGGGCTGGCCAAGCCAGGGCCAGCCCCTCCCCTAGTCCAGCATCTCCGGGTTGAGCATCACGCCGAAGTCGCGTGCGATGGCACGTAGGTCGTCGTCGGTGATCGTCTGACGCGCGCCGCCGCAGGCGAGAACGCGCACGTAGACGCCCGCGCTCTTCTCGATGGTGTGGGCAAGCCCGAATGCGGCATCGAAGTCTGCGCCGCTCACGAACAGGCCATGCATGGCCCAGACCGCGGCCTGGTAGGTCTCCATCTTCTCACTCGTGGCACGCGCGATGTCGACGCCGCCGGGAACCATCCAAGGCACCACGCCCACGCCCTCGGGAAAGACCACCGGGCACTCCGTGGCGCTCTGCCAGAGCGCCCGCGTGAAGTCGCGGTCGGTGAGCGGCAGCACGTAGGTAAGGGCGATCACGTTGGTGGCGTGGCAGTGGTAGATCACGCGGTTGGCTCCGCCGGTCACGCGCTTGCGCACGCTGTGGTTCATAAGGTGCGTGGGGAACTCGCTCGTGGGCACGCTGCCGCCGAGAAGGCCCCACACCACGCGCCAGCGCTCGCCCCTCTCGTCCAGCTCGCAGATGCCGATGTTCGCCGCGGGATCGAGCGCCACGTTTCTCAGGTACTTGCCCGAGCCCGTCGCCACGAAGTACTCCCCCGCCAGGTTGGGCAGGGCAACGCCAATCTCGTGCCATCTGCGCGGCTCGTCAAAGAACGGTCGCGCGGCCTCCACGTCCTCCTCGCTCAGGCGATACGTGAGGTTGCCGCCGTTGCGCTCGTGCCAGCCCTGCAGCCAGCCGTCGTTGCACATACGCGCGAACCCCTGCACAAAGTCCAGATCGACCATAGCCATGATCGCTGCTTCCCTTCTCGCCAGACCACCCGCCTATGCGCGGGCGCTCAGAACCTCATCCTCGTATGCCTTGACCTTGTCCCACAGTTCGCTTTCGACCGGCGCACCCTCGCGACGGCAGTACTCGTCCCACACGTCGCCGAAGGGCATGCACTTGAACTGCTCGAGCACGATCATCTTGCGCGAGTCTTGGAACGTGTCCTGCATCTCCTTGAGCTCATCGTTTGGCTGGAGCAGCTGGAAGAGCAGGGCCTTCTCCATGGAGCGCATGCCGCACGCCCATGCGCCAATGCGGTTGATGGCGGCGTCGAAGAAGTCCATGCCAATCATCGACTTCTCCCAGGCACCCGGCACGCGCACGATCTCGCCCGCAAGCTCGCGCAGGTCGTCGTTGAAGAGGGTCACGTGGTCCGAGTCCCAGTGCATGGGACGCGTAACGTGCAGCGGCAGGTGGTCAAAGAAGAGCGCCAGTGCCGAGAGCTTGTCCGCCACGTTTTCGGTGGGGTTAAAGTGACCGGTGTCGAGAAGCACGCAGGCGCTCCCGCCGTGGCGCGCTGCCCAGCCCTCATAAAGCTCCTGGTCGCCCACCGTAAAGCCCTCGACGCCGATGCCAAAGACCTTCTGCTCGAAGGAGTCAACCACGTGCGGCGCGGGCTCGGCATAGATGCGATCCAGCGCGTCTACCAGGTTCTTGCGCAGGCCATAGCGGTCGGTGGGGGTATCCTTCAGGCCGTCGGGAATCCAGAAGTTGAGAAGGACCTCGTCGTCCAGCTCCTCGCCGATCCTCTCGGAGATCTGCCTGCAACAGATGGCGTGACGAATCCAGAACTCGCGGGTCTCCTCGTCTGGCGAGCTCACCGTAAGGCCATGGTTGACGCGCGGATGCGAGAAGAACGTGGGGTTGAAGTCGATGCCAAAGCCGTACTCGCGCGCCCACTCGACCCAGGGGCGAAAGTCCTCGTAGGTGAGTTTGTCGCGGTCGTGCCAGGGGTTCTCGTCCGAGAAGACCGCGTAGCTGGCGTGCAGGTTCACGCGCTTGGCACCCGGGACGAGGCTCGCGGCGTAGGCGAAGTCCGCCTTGAGCTCCTCGAAGTTGCGGGCGCGACCGGGGTAGTCGCCCGTGGTCATGATGCCGCCCGATGCGGGGTTGTCGCCCTGGTCAAAGCCCTGCACGTCATCGCCCTGCCAGCAGTGCATGGAGATGGGCTTGGCGGCCAGGCGCGCGAGAGCGGCCTCGGTGTCGATGCCGTAGGCGGCATAGCGTGCGCGGGCAGCCTCGTAGGCGGCGGGTGCGGCGACGGTGGATGCGTTACTCATGTGGTGTGACCTCCTTGATATCAAAGCTTTGAGCGATTGCCGCGCGGGCAGCGGCAAGGTCTGGAAGCTCCCCCGCAAAGATGAACTGCACGATCAAGTTCCCTAGGGCGGTGCCCTCCGTGGGGCCGGCGTAGACGGGAAGTGCGCAGGCGTTGGCCGTGGCCTGGTTGAGGTAGGCGTTGGCAGCGCCTCCGCCCACAATGTTCACGCTGGTAAACGGCGTACCCGTGAGCACCTCCATCTGGTGCACCGTGCGCGCGTAGTCCGCGGCAAGCGAGTCGAAGACCACGCAGGCCACCTCGCCCGTTGTCTTGGGTGCGGGCAGGCCAGCCTCTTCACAGGCGGCACGCACCTCCCCCACCATCGAGGCTGGCGAGAGGAAGCGCGCGTCCTCGGCGTCCACAACCGCACGGAAGCCCTGCTCGTGAGCGGTGCTGGCGGCAGAGACAAGCTCGCCCCAGCTGGGGAGGGTCCCATCCGGGCGTGCGGACTCGCGGCGCACGCGCTGAATCATCCAGAGGCCCATGATGTTCTTGAGGAAGCGATACCTTGCCTGGTAACCACCCTCGTTCGTGAAGTTTGCCGCCGCGCTGACGGGCGTGGTGACAGGCGCCACAAGCTCCGTCCCCAAAAGGCTCCAGGTGCCAGAGCTTAAGAAGGCGGCGTGGTCGTCCCGCGCGGGGACAGCTAAAAAGGCCGAGCCCGTGTCGTGCGTGGCGGGAAGCACCACCTCGGCGTCAAAGCCCACGCGACGGGCGACCTCTGGGCGAAGGCGGCCCAGCGAGCAGCCCGGCATGCGGACAGGCTGGAAGATGTCTGCCGGCAGGCCCAGGCGGGCGAGAAGCTCGCGGTCCCAATCGCGCGACGTAGCCCCAACCAGCGCGGTTGTAGACGCGTTGGTGTACTCGTTGGCCTTCTCGCCTGTAAGGAGGAAGTTGAGGTAGTCGGGCACCATGAGGAGGGCTCGGGCGGAGACCAGCTGCTCGGGATGCTCACGCTTGAGGGCAACCAGCTGGTAGGCCGTATTGAAGGGCTGATACTGGATGCCCGTGCGCGCATAGTGCTCCGAGAAGTCGAGCACGCCCGTGCGCCCCAGCTCCTCCCGCACGCCTTCTGTGCGGGGGTCACGGTAGCCAACCACGTCGCCTACGCGGCGGTCGTGGTCGTCGAGCAGCACAAAGTCCACGCCCCAGGTGTCGATGCCCACCGTGGAAGGCGTGAGGCCACGCTGGTGGGCGGCCGAAAGGCCGGCAACAACATTTTCCCACAGGGCGTCGATGTCCCAGCAGAGGTGCCCGTCTTTGCGCGTGAGGCCGTTCTCAAAACGGTGGACCTCCGTGAGGCGGATGCGGCCCGTCTCGTCCAGCTCTCCCACGATGGCGCGACCGCTCGACGCCCCGATGTCTATTGCCAGGTGGCACGAAGCCATGTTGCCTCCCTGAGTGTTGGGCAGAATATCGCTGTCGGTGTCTACGATACCTGTCTGTTCCCTCTTTTCGGTTGTGACTTAGGTAATTAATACCATAAATTCGCTAAACATTGGAAATTGTTTTCCAACCGGCATTCGAGCGTCTCTAGGGAACCTGTCACCAGCATAACCCAACCGTCTGCAAACCATTTTCATATTTTTCTGAATTCTTGTTAACATATTCCATACCGAGCCAAGCACTTGCTGGATTCGTCATCATTTCGGGCCAGTGGCCCACAACGCCTGACAGGAGGAAGCACATGGCAGAGACAGCAACGTCCCAGAAGCCCAGGAAGGGACTCTGGGAGAGTCCCTTCACCAGCTCGCTCGCGAAGCGCGACCGCGTCACGCCGCCCGAGGTCATCTTTGGATACTTCCTCGGCCCGTTTGGCGGACTTCTCGCCTCAGGCATCTTCACGAGCCAGCTGCAGAACTACTTCACGGACGTCCTGCGCCTCGATCTCTCGTTCCTCACGGCGCTGCAGCTGGTCTCGACCGTTCTCATCGTCATAGCGAACCTCATGGTTGGCCAGCTCATAGAGCGTACGCACTGCCTTGCCGGGAAAGCGCGTCCTTGGATTCTGCTTTCCGCCCTTACCCTTGCGGTGTCTACGGTCCTCATGTTCTTCGTGCCGTTTGAGGGCACCGCGCGCATGGTCTGGATTGCCATAGCCTTCAACCTATATTACTCGGTGGCATATCCCATCTACAACACTGCCAACTCGACGCTGGTCGCGGTCTCGACGCGCGACACCGAGAAGCGCGGGACCATGGCATCCTTCACAAACATCGCCGGATTTGGCGTCATGGGCGCCGGCACCATGGTCTTCCCCATCCTCGTCTCGTTCTATCTCAAGGAAGACCAGAGCCTCTGGCTCCCTGCGATGTCCGCCATTGCACTCTTTACTCTCATCACCGTCTACCTGCAGTTTCGCTTTACACGTGAACGCATCACCGAGGAGGTGAGCGCCTCTCAGGCAGAAGGCGAGAAGAAGGAGGCGCCGTCGCTCTCGCGCCAGCTCTCCTCCGTGGCGCACGAGCCCATGTGGTGGATCATCATCGTCGCGTACCTGCTCTACCAGTTCAGCGGTGCCTTCAAGAACGGATCGATGGTGTACTTCTGCAAGTGGGTCCTCGACAACGGGTTCTTTGGGACCGCAGAGGCATGGGGTGCATCGCAGTCGCTCCTCAGCATCATGGGCGCGCTTCCCATGGCGGCAGCCATCCTCTTCGTAATCCCTCTCTGCAACAAGTTTGGCAAGCAGCGCGTGTGCATCGTGGGCATGGTGGTCGGCGTTATTGGCGGAATCATCGCCGGGCTTGGCGGAAGCAACATCGTGCCCGTTGCAGCGGGTGTCGCCATCAAGTGCCTTGGGTCCGCTCCGCTTGGCTACATGATCCTTGCCATGCTCGCTGATGTAATTGACCACATCGAGTACAAGAACCACATCCGCACCGACGGCCTCACCATGTCCATCTACAGCTGCATCGCAGTTGCCGCCACGCCCATCTGCAACGCGATCTTCTCGGGCATCCTGGGCAGCGTGGGATACGACCAGGCGGCAGATATTGCGCTTGGCGTTGCCGCCCAGTCTGCCGCAGCCCAAACGGCAATCGCCGGCTGCTACATCTGGGTCGAGACCGTGGCATTCGCTATCTGCGGGGTGCTGCTTCTGTTCTTCACGGTCGAGAAGAACCTCCCGGTGGAGCAGGCCACCCTCAAGGAGCGCAACGAGGGGGTGGCAGCGGGGGCCGAGAGCGCATAGCGCAGAGCTCCTCATTGAATCGCGCAGTAGTCCGGGCACCGCAGGCAAGTTGCGGGGCCCGGACTTTTCGTCTGCCACTAGGCAACCCTGCCGGCTGTGCCCCCTGCCGGAGCCCCCATCGCCGGCCCCCTTTCGGAGCCCCCTCTGCCTTTCTTTTGCGGAATCCGTGAATCGCGATACTCACGAACTGCGGAAACGTCCAGTTCGATTCACGGATTCCGCAAAAGAATGATATTGCCACCGCGCGGCATTGCCGACAACCGAATCGTAGCCGAGCGGGATTGCTGCCGACTAAAAACCGCCGCCGGCAGCACCTCCGGCGGCGGCACCGGTGGCATCGATGGAGTTGGAGGCGAGCCCGCTAGCGAATGACCGGAACCTCCAGCGTCGCTGAGAGCGTGCCATCGGTGACCGAGAGGCACACGCCGCTCGAGTCCGGTGCCGGTCGCACGACCGCCAGGGCCTCACCAAAGTAGGTCTGGGTCTCCCCCGTGACAAAGCTGCCCTCGTTGAAGGGCGAGGCGCATCCAAAGCCGAGAAGGTCTCCACCCTTGACAGAAGCCTTCAACACACCCCTCGCAAGTGGACGCGTCTCGCCTTCCGCCCCGGTGTAGCGCATGCGGACAAAGGCGAGCCTACCAGCGCCAACGCCGACGACCTTCTCATCTGCCCCACCATGCCACACGTCCCGGCGCACAAACCCGCCCGGCACGCCGGCATACTCGACCTCGGCACGAAGCTCCGTTGGACCCTCGGCGCTTCTCAGCGCATGCCGCCTCAGCTCGCGTCCATCCTCGTCGAAGGCAACGGCCTCGAGCGTCCCCGGCTCAAACCTGCAGGACATTCGGGCCACGCACAAGCCCCTGAGCCTCCTGCGCCCGACCTCTCGGCCGTTGAGGAGCAGCGTCACCTCGTGCGCACGCGCGTAGACCTCGACGTTGGCGACCCTCCCCTCGCAGTCATCCCAGCTCCACGATTCGATGGCGTTCGACATCTTCCAGGCGCTCGGCGAGTGCCGCTCGCCGGTGTGGTTCACGGGGCAGACGGCGAGGTAGGGGCCAGCCTCTCCGGCAAGCGCCACCCGCGTGTAGAGTGCCTCGCCCAGGGGCTTGCCCGTGAGATCCACGCGACCCGACCCCGCCGTGAGCCAGCCAAAAACACTCTCGCGCGGCGCGTAGTCCTTGTACTCCCAAGAGCCAACGCCCGTCTCGCCGAGGTAGTCCATGCCCGCCCACACGAAGTCTCCTATGAGCCGCGGTTCCCTCTCGGCGAACTCGCTGAATCGCTGCGCGTCGGAGCAGAAGGTCTCGCTCCCCAGGATGAGCCGGTGCGGATACGCTCGCAGGTCGTGCTTGTAGCGGTCGATGCCGTAGTTGTAACCGGCAACGTCCATCTGCGCGAAGGCGTCGCGCGTGACTCGGTCGCATACGGGAAGCGCAGCGCCCTTCTTCATGAACCCAGCGCCGAGAAGCCCCGCCAGCCTGTTGTAGAACTCGCTGCCCACCGCGCGGTGAGGAGCAACGCCCTGCCGCGCGGCCCACTCGGCCTCTCGACGTGCCTTCTCGTCGGAGTACTGGCCCAGCCCCAGCGAGCTCAGCAGGTTGAAGAAGATATTGACGCCGCAGGTGACGGGTCGCGTGGGGTCCAGCGTGTGCAGGCGCTCGACCATCTGGCGGGTGAGAAGGACGCCGCGCTCCTGTGCCGTCTCGGCAACCTCGTTGCCAATCGAGTAGAGCACGACGCTGGGGTGGTTGCAGTCCTTCTCGACCATGTCTTCCAGGTCCTTGTACCACCACGCGTCGAAGTGCTCGACGTAGTCGTGGAGCGTCTTGTGGATGTACCAATGGTCCACGTACTCGTCCATCACCAGGACGCCAAGATGATCGCAGGCGTCGAGCAGCGCCTTCGAGCAGGGGTTGTGGGCAGAGCGCAGGGCGTTGTAGCCTTGCTCGCGCATGAGAAGGACCTTGCGCCACCCCGCGTCGGCGTAGGCGCAAGCGCCCAGCACGCCGTTGTCGTGGTGGACGCAGGCGCCTCGCAGCACGATTCGATTGCCGTTGAGGAGCAGCCCGTCGTCGCCCCACTCGAGGGTGCGGATGCCGCAGAGCGTCTCGGCGTGGTCGATGCGGCCGCCCTCACCAGCAAGGGCGACGCTGCATCGGTAGAGGTCCGGATGCTCCGGCGACCAGACGCGGGGCTGGGGCACCTCGAGCGTGAGCGCTCCGGTGCCGTCAGCACCCAGCTCGACGCTGCCAGCGGCGACGGGCTCAGAGGAGTCTTCCGGCAGCAGTTCGACCGTTGCCAACCCAGTGTCGCTCGCCCTGAGGGCAACCCTGACGCTGGCGCAGCTACCGTCCAGCGAGAGCGTGCGCACGGCGATGCCGTTTGGCAGGAGCCGCACCCGCTCACCCACCCACAGCGTGACGGGACGGTAGATGCCCGCCCCGGAGTACCAACGGCTGTTGGGCTGGTCCGAGTTCCTTGCAACAACGCGCAGCTCGCACGGCCTCCCGGGCTCTGCCAGCCCATCGAGGTCAACGTAGAAATTCGTGTATCCGAAGGGCCTTTCCGCCACGAGCGCGTCGTTGACCCACACCTCCGCGAGGTGGTAGACCCCCTCGAACTCGAGAACGAGCGACTTGCCCGCCAACTCCTCCGGCGGAACCCAGGTCTTGGTGTACTCGTAGTCGCGCCCCTCGAACCAGCCGCTGTTCTGAGCCGATACCGCCTGCGGGCTGCGCTTCTCGCCAATCATCGCGTCGTGGGGAAGCGTGACGTCCTCGAGGGGCGCGTTCTTCTCGCCTTCGAGGGCAAGCCTTCGGAACTGCCATCCGTCATTGAACGACTGGGCCCTCATCGCTATTCCCCCGCTTCCTTGGCTGCCGGCATCGTGCAGACGAACGAGTACGTACCACACCACACCTCGTGCGCGCTGCCATCGGGCAGCACGACCTCGCACGAGGTGCCCAGGGGCACCTCGACATCGAGCGAGAATGCCGTCCCATCAAGTTTCCAACTGCTTCCAAGCCTGCCGAACGGGGTCTCCACCGTGCCGCTGGCAGACCGGAGGCCTCCCCCGACGAGCGGCTGCACGCGGGACCTGCGGTATCCCGGCTCGAGTGGCTCCAGGCCCGCCACTCGCCGGTAGAGGAAGTCTCCCACCGCTCCGCTCGCGTAGTGGTTGTACGAGATCATCTGATCGGTGCCGTCGTCGCCGATGGGACAGCTGCCGTTCTCGTCCAGGCCGTCCCAGCGCTCCCAGATCGTCGTTGCGCCGTGGACCACCTCGTAGAGCCACGAGGGACACTCCGTGCACTCGAGCATCTTGAAGGCCACGTCCTTCTGGCCGTGGTCCGCAAGGGCGAAGAGGATGTACGGGGTACCAGGAAAACCGGTGCCAATGCGGTATTCGCCCTGCTCGACCAGCTGAGAGAGACGAGCCACCGCCGCACTGAGCTCTTCGCCCTCGAACATCCCAAACTGAATCGGCAGGACGTAGGCGGTCTGGAACTCCCGCTTGAGCCTGCCGTGGCCGTCGGTGAAGACGTTGCGATACGCCCTGGCAACGCGCTCGCTCAGACGCCCGTACTTCTCAGCGGCGTCCTTCTCGCCAAGAATCTTCGCAATGCGCGCAACGAGGCCGCTCGTGTGCTGCAGGCTCGCCGTGGCCGTCCACCTACTGCGGCCCTGCCACTGGCTCATCTTCGGTACGTCGGGGGCAACCCAGTCACCAAAGTGGAGCACCGCGGGCGTGTGCCAGATGTAGTGGTAGTCACCCACGCCAAAACCAGCCCAGAAGCGGCATGCGTCGACGTAGCGCCTCATGGTTTCAAAGTTCTCGCGCAGTACCTCCTCGTCCCCCTCTGCCAGGTAGAGCGCCCACGGCACCAGGACGCAGGCGTCGCCCCAGAAGTCCACCGCCATGGGAGGGATGGTCGTGGGGAAGCCAAAGCCCTGCGACGGGACGGTCACGGGGATGCCGCCCGTGCGGTACTGCTCCACTCGCACGTCACGGAGCCATTTACGCAGGAAGCGACCCATGTCAAAGTTGAAGCAGGCGGTTGGGGCAAAGACCGCGATGTCACCGGTCCAGCCCATGCGCTCGTCTCGCTGCGGACAGTCGGTGGGGATGTCCATGAGGCTGGACTTCGAGCTCCACACGATGTTTTCCTGTAGGCGGTTAAGGCGCTCGTCTGAGCAGACGAACTCGCCGGTCTGGCGCAGGTCGGAGTAGAGCGCCCGGGCGCGCACCTCGATGTTCGCCTCGTCCACACCACTCACCGACACATAACGAAAGCCCATGTACGTGAGACGCGGCGAGAACTCCTGGCGCCCCTCGCGGCAGACGTAGGTGACGGTTGCCTTCGCCGTGCGCAGGAAGTCCGTGTTGAGCGTCCCGTCCGGCTTCAGGATCTCCGCATGGCGCACGACGATGGTCTGGCCTTCGAGCCCATCCACGACGAGGTCGACGACGCCTGCGAAGTTCTGCCCAAAGTCGTAAACCAGCTCGTTGCCCACCTTGGTGCAGCTCTCGGGCCGCATGAACTCGTGGGCGCAGACGGGCGCGCCATCCTCGGCGAGAAGCGCCGGGCTCACGTGCAGGGTCTCGTGCGCGGCCGGGCGCCAGGCGGCGTTGTCCAAACTCACGCGTGCGTCGTACGTCTCGCCGTCGTAGAAGCAGGCCATGTGGCACGGACCGTCCTCGGTGACCTCCCAGCCGTCACCGGTCCCCAGGACTTGCGTCGACCCGTCTTCATACTCAACGCGCACCTCAAGAAGGAGCGCCTGCCTGTCGGCGGTGACGCGGTTCGCGCGCGTGTAGGAGAACGGCCCCACCGCCCAGCCGCCGGCGACGGTCACCACAAGCTCGTTCGTCGCAGCAAGCCGGTCTGTCACGTCATAGGCCTGGTACTGGAGCGTAGAGGCGTACGAGGTGAAGCCTGGCGCAAAGTAGCGCTCGCCCACGCGCTCGCCGTTGAGGGAGATGTCGTAGATGCCAAGCGCCGTGGCGTAGACGCGGGCACGGCGCACCCCGCCCTCGAGCGGGAAGCCATACCGAAAGACCATGGGCACAGGCGCAACGCCCCTCTCGCCAAAGTGGTAGGAGGCATCGCTTATCCACTCTGCCTCCCAAGCACCGCCGAGAAGCCCCGTCTCGAACTCGATCGTGCCCTTCGCGGACTCGCCAGCATCATCGGTTGCGCAAATGCGTGCCTGGTAGGTGGTGCATGGCGAGAGAGGCGCACCATCGTAGCGCACAGACGCCCGACCGGTGTCGCGCCATGTCCAGCCATTGGCCTCGAGCGTGACCTCGCACAGGCTCGCCCCGCTGCGGTCGCTCTCGAAGGCGAACGAGAAACGCGGGTGCGTCTCGTCTGTCACGCAGCCGTTCTCAAGGCCCTCACAGGCAAATCGTCGTAGTCTCAGCATGCCATTCCCCATTTCAAGAAGGGCGGGCATGGGACGCATCCCCTGCCCGCCCGCTGCTGTCCATTCTCACCGACGCGAAGGCGTCGGCCATGCGCTCGCTACTTGGTGCCCTTACCCCTGCCCACAAAGGCAGAGACCACAGAGAGGAGCCAGGTTACCAGGGACACCACGATGATCGCAACCGCCTGCATGGCGGCTTCGTGGGCCTCAACGTTGCCAAGCTCGAGGTTCGAGCCAAGGACCTGGGCCAGTGACTCTACGCGTGCGGAGATGAACATCACGCCCGCGACCGCGACGAAGGCGGGAACGGCAACGCGAAGGACGTCGGAGAGGACCGCCTTGGCGCCTCCTCGCGAGCCGCACCCTAGCGCGATGACCAGGACCTCGCAGGCGACTGCCAGGACGAGAAGCACGACGATGACGGGGCTGAGGTCGACATAGTACGCGCGGGTCGCGTTCATGACATAGAGCACGAACGTCACGATGCTCAGCAGGCAGACGCTGACGTAGAGCACACCCGCTGCCCCCAAAGACTTCTTCTCAGAACCCATTAGTTCTCCTCCTTAGCTTCCTTCTCGTCACGCGCGCCCTTCACGGCGTCGCGCACGTACAGCGCGCCGAACACGGCGGCAAGTCCATAGCCGGCGACCGTGGCTCCGTTGAGCGCGGCCTCCCACCAGGGCGTGACCCTCACGGTCTTGATGTTCTGGGCGGCACTCTGGGCAAACGCATAGAGCTGGTACTTCATGTTCTGGCGGGCGTACTCGACGAGCGTCGCATCCGAGACGATGAGGTCGTGGGTCATGTAAGGCCAGCTCTCCTGGACGTCTGCCAGGGTCTCGTCGGTCGAGAAGTCGGCCATCATCGTCACGCCACCGTAGATGCACATCTCGGGACGGAAGTAGCCGGGGTTGCTCACCATGTCGGTCGACATGAGACCGTTGAAGCCCCACTCACCGCGAAGGATGTTGCGCAGGAGGCCCCACGATCCGTTGACGGGCGTCGCGCCGACCCTACCGAAGGCGGTCATGATTCCAAGGGCGCCAGCATCCTCGAAGGAGGCGCGGAAGGCGCGCAGCTCGCCCTCGCGGGCCTTCTGCTCGGTGAAGTAGGGAGCAATGCCTCCGCGCCTCGACTCCTGGTCGTTGAAGGCAAAGTGCTTGGGGCCGATGATCACGCCGTACTCGAGCGCACCCTCAACCGTGCGGACGGACATGGCGCTCGAGAGCACCGGATCCTCTGAGTAGTACTCGAAGTTGCGTCCGTTGTAGGGGCAGCGGTGAATGTTGGCAGCGGCGCCCCAAAGCAGGTAGTTGCCACTCCAGAGGCCATCGTTGCCCAGCAGCTCGCCCCAGCTCTTTGCGATGTCCTCGCTGAAGGTGCTTGCGATGGCCGTCTCGCTTGCCATGGTATTGAGGACATAGGAGGCATTTGCGTCGTCGGTGTGGAGGCCGCGGCCAGAGATCGTAGTGTTGAAGCCATTGGGGCCGTCGTTCTGGTAGACGACGGGATTCTGGATCTCGGGGATAAGGTCGGACTGGCTTCCGCCCTTGATGATCTTTGCGAACAGCGTGTCCACGGGGATCTCGTCCACGAGCCTGTCCCACTGGGAGTCGTCGACGTTGTCATCTCCCGCGAGGTCGGCGAGAGTCAGGCCCGCCGAGGCGCCATCGATGTCAGTGACCTCGCCGTTCTGGGTAATCTCGTACTGCTCGCAGCAGAGGTTCTTGATCCACTCCTCTTGCTTGTCACCGTCGATTGTCAGGTCGTCGTAGGTGCGGGGGAAAGTGCCGTTCCAATCGCTTCTCGTGAGCTGGGTGGCGTAGTCCGGCTTGTAGTAGTTCACGTCGGCGCTCGCGAGCTGATTCGTAACCTCGGTGCCATTCTTCGACTTCGAGAGCGTCGAGTCATCGACGATGCCCTCGGAGCCAATGGACTTGATGCTCACCATGGACGCGTCGCCCTCCGCGCCCTTGCCCTGGGCAGCCAGGACGTTGTTCACGGCTGCATGGGCGTTCTCGGCAATGAGGAAGCAGTAGTCTCCCCCATCGAGAATCCAGCCACCCTTGCCGCTCTTTGCGAAGACATCCCAGCTGGCCATGTCATACAGGTCGGCGGTGATGGTGAGCTGCTGGTCGTCGCCTGGCTTGAGCTCGTCGGTCTTCGCGATGCCAATGAGCTGGATCGCGGACTTCTCGACGCCCGCCTTCTTGTCGTAGTCGGTGTAGGGCACGGAGACGTAGAGCTGAACGACATGCTTGCCAGCTACGGAGCCGTTGTTGGTGACGGTAACCTTTGCGGTGACGGTCTTCTCGTCCATGTTCACCTGGACGTCGTCGAGCGTCTGCTGGAAGGTGGTGTAGGACAGGCCATAGCCGAAGGGATAGGCGACCTCCTTATCGTAGTCCCATGATGAGGCACCGTTGGAGGCTCCGGCAGAACCGGTCGCGTTGCCTCCGCCGACCACGGCATCGTAGTAGCGGGTCTCGTAGTACTTGTAGCCGGTGTAGATTCCCTCTGCCTCGATGAGGTAGTAGGCGGATGCCGTGCTGTTCTCGCCACCGAGGAAGCCGCCCGCGATGTCGGTGCCCATGGTGCCCATAAGCGAGTCTGGCCAGGTGATCATGGACGTGTCGGCGATTTTGATGGAACCGAAGTTCTGCGATGCGGGGGCCATGGCGGTGTCCACAGCGAAGGTGTCGGGGAGGCAGGCCGAGGGGCTCACGGTACCATCGAGGACGTCTGCCACGCCGAGCATGCCATACGCGCCGGGGAAGCCGATGTTGAGGATGGCGGTGATCTTGGAGGCGTCCTTGAGGTCGCCCAGCTCCATGGTTGAGCCGCTATTGACGAGCACAACCACCTTGTCGAAGTGCTCCTCGGCGAGCTGGATGAGGGCGCGCTCGTTGGTGCAGATTCCCAAGGGGTTCTTAGTTCCATAGGTCTCGGCGTCGATGCCTGCGGCACCGGGGTAGTAATCGCTGCCCTCAGAACCGGGACGGGAGAGCACCACGATCGCTGCGTCTCCGTACTCGGCGAAGCTGCTGGCAAAGTCCTCGCTTGCGCCACCCTCGCTAACGTAGGTGTCGAAGGACGGCTCGTTAGGCACGTAGGGGGTCGCAAAACCAGCGGGGCGATACTTGTAGGAGACGGACTTCATCCAGGGCGTCGGGTTGGCGGCGGCGGTGTCCTCGACGGCGCCAAGGGTCTCGTAGATGCCGGTCATGGTGGGATTGAGCTCAAAGCCCGCCTGTTCGAGTGCTGTCACCAGATCGACCGCGGCGTCAGTGGTAATCGTTGAGCCCATCTTGCCGCCCAGGAAGGGGTACATGGAGCCCATCCCCAGGAGCGTCACCTTTGCACCCTTTGCAAGCGGCAGCGCCTGGCCCTCGTTCTTCATGAGGACGGTGCCCTCCTGGCCAACGCGGCGCCCCAGATCCTCGTGTGCCTTAATCAGGTCATCGGTCGTCGCGATGCTCGGCGTGAACTTGTCATCCGCCGTCTGCTCGGAGCTCGTCGTACCCAGAGCGGAGTCGATGGTCCCCCTCCAGGAGTCCACAACGCCGTGCAAGCCCGTCAGTCCAAGGCCGGCAGACAGTGCAAGGGCAACGGCACCACGGCGCGTGACCTGCTTCTGTTCAATCCTCATCCGATTGCTCCCTCCAAATGCGTGATTGCCGGCCGCAAATTCGTTCGCCGCTTACGCGGCCCTTCATGTGGCCAGTCTCTGCGGCACTCATGCCGTTTTCATAAAAAATAATGCCATAGAAATCAAATTCTATGAAAATGATTTTCCGCCAATGGTACTGTGGACCCTGCGAGCGCGATATAGAAGGGATTGGCGTTATCCCCATTGCACAGAAGCGGGCGATACTCCCCTCGGGGAAGCATCGCCCGATGAAACGGCGGATGCCCGGTAAGGCCGGCGCTTCTCGCTAGCCTTCCTGCTCGCTTGCCTCCTGCTTGCCCGCCTTCCTTCTCGCTAGCCATTCTTCTCGCTAGCGATGGTACGGTTAAAGAGCTGGAGGTTGTAATCGTTTGCGTCACGCGAGCTGTGGAAGAGCAGCAGGAGGATCGACTCGAGCACGTAGTTGATCGAGTTGTGAGAAAAGTCAAAGTCGTTTACGAGCAGATAGTCTCGGGAGGCCACCTTGAGGAAGACGTCCGCGCGCTCGACAAGCGGTGAGCCCTCGTTGCGCGTGATCACGATGGTGGAGACGCCGCGGTCGATGGCATTGTTCATTATCTTACGCAGGCGGTCCGACCGACCGGAGTTCGAGATCACGACCAGGCAGTCCCCCGGCTGCATGAGCGAGGCGGTAATCATGGCACCGTCGCTCGTAGAGGGGGAAATGGCGTTGACGCCTGCCTGGGAAAACTTGATGGCTGCGCTCTGCGCCATAGGAAGCGAGCTGCCCACGCCCACGAACATCGCGATGCGCGCAGACGAGAGCATGCCCACCGCCTTGGTGACGCTTTCCTCGCTGAGGGCGGCGAACGTGCTTCTCAGCTCCTCGATCTTTGTTTCGAGCACATAGTCGAGCGAGCCACGGATATCGGAGAGGCCTATGCCGCGCGAGTCATCGAACGAGTGCTCCTTGCTCGCGGTCTCCTCGCGCGCGAGGGCATAGCGCATGTCCGCAAAGCTTGCGTAGCCCAACGAGCGGACGAAACGCGAAACGGTAGTGTTAGAGATGCCCGAGAGGCGGGCTATCTCGACCGCCGAGAGCGACGAGACGGTCCCCTTGTGGTTGAGAATGAAATCCGCGACGGCCTTCTCGGCGTCCGAAAGGTCCTCGTAGCGCTGCAGAATTGCGTCGATGACCCCCCCGCGGGTCTCGTTTCCTGTCATGGCTTCCCCTCTCTGGATAGGACTCTAGGGTAGCACCCAAAGAACTCCAGGACTCCGGGAGAGACATCGCCGACGCGAACCTAGGGCACCGTCGGCGGAAGCGAGTTCCTTGCGCTATTCTGAGTGCGCACATGCGTTAACGAGGGGAACCACATGGACAAAGATCGCATGGAGGCGTTCAGCGATGGCGTGATTGCCATCATCATTACAATCATGGTTCTTGGGATTTCTGCGCCGGAGGGCAATTCGCTCGCCGACCTTCTCAGCCTTGTCCCTGCCATCTGCGCCTATGCGGTGAGCTTCGTTGGCGTGGGAACATACTGGAACAACCACCATCACCTGCTCAAGCTCGTCTGTCGCGTGAACGGCCGCATGCTCTGGGCCAACCTCGCTTTCTTGTTTATGCTCTCGTTCTTCCCTCTCGCAGCCGACTGGATGCAGAAGACTGGATTCTCGGCACTGCCCACCACCTGCTATATGTTGCTCAACATACTTGTTTCGCTTACGTATATGAATCTGGAGCGCATCATTCGTCACCAGTTGAGTGGGAGCACTCCGGCTGCGGCAGCCACCGAAAGCGAGATGGCAAAGCGTGCCGCCATGGAAAAGCGCTCGCTCTTGAAGGAGCGGCTAACCTTGGCATTTGAGACGGTAGCGCTGGTGCTGACGCTGCTTTTACCCAGCTCACACTATGCCGTTGTGCTGCTTGCCCTGGCCTTCCTCCTGTGGATTGTGCCCGACCTACGCATCGTACGGCTGCTCGATTTCCTCTCCGAAGAGGATGGGTAGACTTCCGCAGCTGCACAAAAACGCCCTATCGCGGGGGATTCGGCACCTCGTTGCACAAAAACGCGCTAACGCGGGACACTAAAAGCCAGCCAATATCAAATTTACAACTACATATACAGTTTCTATAATATTTTACCTATTATTTCCATTATTATGTATCAAGAAGTTCAAACACTGATATCGGTCTCCCAAATGCCCCCGCGATAGCCCGTTTTTGTGCACCGTACCCGAGATTTCCCAGCGATAGGACGTTTTTGTGCAGGAAGTGCTTGGTGCACCACCGCCGGCCACGCGAGCGACCTTGATTCGCTACTCGTTCATGCCAGGATGACGTCGCAGGCGCTTGACTGCGGCGCGTCGGCCCTTCTCATCCAGCCGCCGACGCACGGACGCCCACGTAGGCTTGGTCGCATGCCGCTTCTTTGGCCGGCGTGAGCGTCGGGCCAGTTCGGCATGAATTTTCTCGAGGCAGCGCTCACGATTCCGCAGCTGACTGCGCGACTCCCTGCTCACCACGGTAATGTCCGTAGGCGTATGGCGCATGCGAACGGCGGAGTCGGTCGTATTGACGCCCTGTCCGCCCGGACCCGTAGCGCGAAATGCCTCCACCTCGCACTGGCGCGCAAGTTCCGCCGATGAAAGGTTCGCATAGTGGGCATAGTCACGATATGTTAGTTTCTTCTCCATGGGCAAACCTTACGCCAAGGCGGGAATCGCGTCGAGAGGATGTCGCAGTACCTTGCGCATCAATCGTGCTCGAGATTTTCAGATAACTTAAGTCATATGCCTCTGTCGTGTTCACCCTAGGAAGCCGCAGAGGATGCCCCCGCTGTTGGATAGAATCCAGACAACCGCAGGCTATCCCATCAGACAAAGAACGTGCCACAGCCGGTTCACACCTTGGCGCGACGCGGTGACGCGATTGGGGGATACCATGTCCAAGTCCAACAGCAGCACTACCGCTGACGCAATCACAAGGCGGTCGTTCGTCCTTGGTGGCGCGCTTGGAGCCCTCACGCTTGCAGGCTGCTCCAACAGCAAGTCTTCGGAATCGACCAAGGGCGCGGAAGGCGCTGCAACGGCGGGTGCGTCGACTGACACTCTCGGCACTAACCCCACAGATCTCTCATCCGTCACGATAGACCCCGCCGCTTGGAGCTATGACGCCACGAATGGCGTCTACTACCAGATCGGCATCCAGTACTGTGCCACGCCAGCTGCCACGGATTACGAGTCCATGGACGTCTACGTTCCCAGCGCGTACTTCTCGGCAACCGCAAACGGCGACGGCACCTATACCTGCGCAGTCAACTCCTCCGCTACCGTGGGCAACTTCACTGCAGCCACGGCCCCCGTGGTCATCCCGGTGAACACCGCCGGCTACTCCGCCCAGGCCGCACCCACGCAATACAGTGCAAACGGCCTCACGGACTACCTCAACGCCGGCCTCGTCTACGTCTACCCCGGATGTCGCGGCCGCAACAACGGGACCAACTCCGATGGCACAAGCTTCGCCGGCGGTGCTCCCTGGGGCGTAACCGACCTCAAGGCCGCAGTTCGCTGCTTGCGCTACAACGCCTCCGCGATTCCTGGCGGAGCCGAGCGGGTCTTCACGTTTGGACACTCGGGCGGCGGCGCGCAGAGCGCGCTCATGGGCGCAACGGGTGACTCTGCCCTCTATGCTCCCTACCTTCAGTCCATCGGCGCCATCTTCGCTGACGAGTCCGGCGCAGCTATCAGTGACGCCGTGACCGGCTCCATGTGCTGGTGCCCCATCACCTCGCTTGACGTGGCAGACGAGGCCTACGAATGGATGATGGGCCAGTTTGCCACCACCGGCACGCGCGCAGATGGCACGTGGACAAGGCTCCTCTCGTCAGATCTTGCTGAGAAGTTCGCCACCTACGTCAACGACATGGGCTTTGTTGACTCCGAGGGCAACGATCTCTCGCTTCAGGAAGGCGGAGAGGGAGCCTTCACCTCGGGCAGTTACTACGACGCCGTCGTGGAGGCGATCGAGGCCTCGCTCAACAACTTCCTGGCTGACACCGAGTTTCCCTACACGCCCAGCTCGACGACGATGGCTGACGGCGGCTTTGTGGGAGGCGGTAGCGGCACGGCGCCCACGGGCGACGGCGCACCTTCCGACGGCGGCAGCGCACCCACGGACGGCGCGCCCTCGGGCGATGACACCGGCCCAACCGCTGGCACAGGTGCGGAATCAAGCAGCGCAACCACCTACGAAACCGCCGAGGACTACATCTCTTCGCTCAACTCCGATGGGGCTTGGACTACGTACGACTCATCAACCAACACGGCATCCATCACGGGCATGGGAGACTTTGTGACGCACTGCAAGTCGGCATCGAAGGACGTGGGGGCCTTTGACGCGCTGGACCGAAGCCAAGCCGAGAACTACCTCTTTGGCAACGCCCAGACAGACAACCTGCACTTCGACGCCACCATGGCAGGCCTTCTCGACAGCGAGCAAGACGGGTACGCCACCTGCTCGGACTATGACTCAAGCTATGCGAGCGCATATGCCAACGACATGGGCAACACAGATGACCTTGGCACCACGACCTCCGTGCGTCAGAACATGTACAACCCGCTGTACTTCCTCGCCCAGAACATGAATGGCTATGGCAGCTCGACCCCGGCCGCACATTGGCGGATTCGCACCGGCATCAACCAGGGCGACACCTCGCTCACGACCGAGCTTGACCTTGCGTGGATTCTCGAGGCAAATCCCTCGGTCTCAGATGTGGACTTCGCAACCGTCTGGGGGCAAGGCCACACGACCGCCGAGCGTACGGGGTCAAGCACCACCAACTTCATCGCGTGGGTTGAGGAGTACGGCAAGTAGAGCTTGGATGGGTGCCTCGGGCGCCCTGAGGTCGGGAGCGGCGGCATCCGGAGCAACCCGGGGCAACGCGAGCCGAAAGGCCCGCCCCCGTCGCGCAATAGAATGTCATAAGTCATCTGATAGGAGACATCATGACCCACGTGCGCCGCGCGGACCGCGCCATCACCGACAGGCACAAGATCGAGAGGATCCTCTCGCAGGCAAAGATCGTCCATCTGGGCCTTGTCGACGCTGGCAGACCGTACGTCGTGCCGCTCCACTACTGCTACGAGTACTCGGCCAACGCCCTCACGCTCTACATGCACTCCGCCCGAGAAGGTCGTAAGCTCGACGTCATCGCCGCCTCGCCGACGTGCTTCGTGGAACTGGAGTGCGACGTCGACCTTGACGACGGAGGAGAGGCGCCCTACGAAATCCCCTGCAGGTACGGCTCGTTTTACTCCAGCGTCATGGGAGACGGCACGGCCGGCATTGTCACTGACCCTGCCGAGAAGATCCATGCACTCGAACTCCTCATGGAGCAACAGTCCGGACGGCAGTTCGCCATCACGGCGCCCATGGCGGAGAGTGTCGCCGTGATCAAGGTTGTCGTTCCAGCGGACAGGCTCACCGCCAAAGCCCACGTACGCGGCTAGAGCCAGCCCACGGCCGACCGCCGCAGCCGGCTGCGCAACCCCTATTTCTCTCCAAGCGCCTCGATGGACTTCTCCACCAGGCATGTAAAGCGAGGCTCCGCCTCGTTGGCGGCGGCAAAGACCT
Source organism: Tractidigestivibacter sp. (assembly GCF_057241865.1). Taxonomy (NCBI): domain Bacteria; kingdom Bacillati; phylum Actinomycetota; class Coriobacteriia; order Coriobacteriales; family Atopobiaceae; genus Tractidigestivibacter; species Tractidigestivibacter sp. Next base: position 14,050 of record NZ_DBHHPX010000017.1, on the reverse strand, counting down.
CCTCGGCCGAGAGCGGTGTGGGCGAGATGCCCGCTGCGTAGTTGGTCACGAGAGAGACGCAGCACACGCGCATCCCCGTGTGGGCGCCCACGATGGCCTCGACAACGGTGCTCATCCCCACGAGGTCGGCTCCGTTGCCCTTGAGCATGCGTATCTCCGCCGGAGTCTCGTAGCAAGGACCCGTAAGCTGCGCGTATACGCCATGTCCAAGCTCGATGTTGTTCTCGTGTGCCACACGCTCGATGATGGAGCCCAGCTCGGGGTCGTACGCATGGGTCATATCCGGGAAGCGAACGCCCTCGTCATCGTCGTTGGGCCCAATGAGCGGGCTGGGCACAAAGCACGAGATGTGGTCCGTCACGAGGACAAGCGTCCCGGGACGAAGGCCCTCCCCAATGCCGCCGCAGGCGTTTGTGAGAAACAGCACGCTGGAGCCAAGGCCATGCATGACGCGAGCCGGCAGCACCACCTGGTCGACGGGGTAGCCCTCGTAGAGGTGGACCCTCCCCTTCATGCAGACGACAGGCACATTGCCCACGTAGCCAAAGATGAACTTTCCGTCGTGTCCCGGTGCCGTGGAGACGGGAAGACCGGGCAGGTCCCGGTATGAGATCTCGAGGGGGTCACGCACGCGTTCGGCAAAGCCACCCAGGCCAGACCCTAGGGTGAGCGCCACCTTGGGAACAAAGTCCGTGCGACGCCTGACCTCGCGAACAATTCCGTCTACCGTGGCATTCATCAGTGCCGACCTCCCTGGTTGCCTCTTCTGACAGGCGCTTTGCCTGACCTTTTCCGTAGTTTGGACGAAGTCCCTTCCTGCACGCAAGGACAAGCCAACGAGCGCGCACCAGCAGAGGGACAATCGGATTCCCATCAAAGCGTAAGCGTATAGCGTCTTGTCGGGCTGTTGACGGCACCCGGAGTGACTGAAACCAGGCCCCGTTGCAGGAGCTCCCTCAAAGCCTTTGCGACCGTGCTTCTGCCAAGTCCGGAACGCTCGGCTATCTCGGACGTCCTGGCCGTTCCCAGCTCGTCCAGTGTGGAAATCACAGCATCCTCTACCTGCGAGGCCTTCGAATTTCCCGCGACGGCGGCATCCGCACGTAGATCAGATTTGCTGCGGTCATTCTCAGGCTCCTCGGCCCCTCTCCTGCGCATCACTATCTTGAACAGCAATGGCCTGTCAGTGACCTCGGCCTTGGGCATGCCGTTTGCACCAAGTTCCGACTGTATGAGAGCGAACCCGGTTCCCCGATTCTCGGCCACATACCCCCCGCCTTCATACGGGGTGGTCTCGAGCAGCGCAGACAGTGATGGGTTTCTGGTCGAGGACGCGCCCACCTCTCCAAGCATGTCTACCGTCACGGCGCCATACAGCCCTCCGGGACTCAGCACCTCGAGACGGTCCTCGTACATGTTCACCTGTATCTGGGCACCACGCTCCATCGGGAAGTAGTCGCGGTGCATAAGCGCGTTGCAGACTGCCTCGCGCACAGCATCGAGCGGATAGTCCGGCACATCGTACCTAAGTCCACCCTCAAGCACGCCCCCGACGCGCATGTTCCTTCGCACCACGGCGACGGTGTCCAGCAGGACCGCGGGGATCGGTCCGACCATGCTCTCTGAGTCCAGGAACTTGACGCTCCCCTGCAGGGTCTTGCCCCTCCCGGGAAAGCGCGCGAACGTGACGGTGAGGCGCGGATAGAGGTGTTGGGGGTACGTGTCCAGAGCCAGCAGCCCCGCAAGCGTGACGCAGTCCCTCCTCTCCTTCCGCACGAGCACGTTGAGCGCCCTCAGGGCATCCTCATCAGACAGTCGACCAAATATCCGCGGGTGGATCTCCCTCTGCCTGCGTACCACGCCGCCCACGAGCTCCTTGTCCAGGTCGTCAAGCGTGGCACCTTCCACAACGTCCAGGTCATGGTGCGGCTGCGTGCGCTCCTCCACGAGCCGGTCGACCTCATGCTGCGTGAGCAGGCGGTCGCCGTCCCCCGTCCTGATGAAGGAGTCCCGATACATGCCTCGCGAGCTAACGTAGCAGGGCTTCTCCGCAGGAGGAAGCTCAGGGATAGTGCCCACGACGACCTGTCCGCCCTCGAAGGGCACCTGCTCGACCTCAGCTCGCACTGGTGGCGTGAGGTCATCCGCGCAAAGCCGCGCGAGTGCGTCGGCGATGGTGCGTGCATCGAACCCCGGCACCGGTACGAAGCCGTGCTTTTCCGAAAGGCCGAGAAGGACGAGGCCTCCGGAGCCGTTGGCAAGCGCGGAGACCGACTCCCCTATCGACTTCGGAAGCCCGCGAGCGGCCTCCTTCACCTCGATGCGCTGCGAGTCGTTCCCGGAAAGACGGAGCGTCGCGACAACCTCACCCAAGCTCTTCTCGTCCATGCCTCCCCCCGCAAGCAGAGTATTTACTGCACAGTATACTCGACACTCTCTCCTTGTAGATAGTTACTCTCTACTTACTGTCTTTTTACTCTCTCCAACCGTTTTCCAGAGGACAACGGCCCAACCTATTGCGCCACACCACCCTCGCCACGCGTGGCGCAATCTGATAGCACGTTGGCGCGTGCTGATGTTCTTTGGCGCGGGCGTCCCCCGTATTCTCTTCATCGTCAAGAGAGCAGCGGCCACAGGGGCCGCGCAGGGGAAGGGAACCCACACCATGAAGAACGCAGCCCTCAAGAACGCAGCACTCATCACCGGCTCCTACGGCGGACTCGGCACCTGCTTCGTGAACATCCACGCCGAGAGGGGCGGCAACCTCATCCTGGTCGGCCGCAGCCAGAAGAAGCTGGACGCCCAGGCGGACCAGGTGCGCCAGAAGTACGGCGTCGAGGCCGTGACCATCGCGGCAGACCTCTCCAGCCCCGACGCTGCCCAGAAGGTCTATGATATCTGCCACGCCAACGGCTGGGAGCCGGAGGCCATCATCAACAACGCCGGCTTCGGAGGCCAGGGCGACTCCGCCCGCGAGCGCACCATGGAGCAGGACCTCTCCATGATCGCCGTGAACGTCGAGACCCCCACCCGAATCCTCAAGCTCTTCCTGCCCGACATGATCAAGCGCAGTCACGGCAAGGTCCTCAACGTCAGCTCCACCGCCGCCATGATGCCTGGGCCCCCGCAGGCCGTCTACTACGCCACGAAGGCCTACGTCACCAGCTGGTCGAACGCCCTCTGGCGCGAGCTTAAGGGCACCGGCGTCACCGTGACCGCCCTCATGCCCGGCACCATGCAGACGGGCTTCGCCAACGCGGGCGGGCTTGCCGACACCAGGCTGTTCGCAAACGCGGTCGACCCCATGCAGGTGGCACGAGACGGCTACGAGGGAATGCTCAAGGGCGAACTCAACGTGACGAGCGGCCTGCCCGGCTGACAGCGTCCCATGATGGCACTGGCACCGCTCTTCCCCAAGAAGACCATGCTGGACTTTGTGTATGACCAGCAGGTCGCCGGCAGCGCCAACAAGTAGACTGCTAGGCAGACGGAGGTGACCACCATGAAGCGATACATCCTTGACCGCGAGTACCCGCGCATGCTGGCGGCGTTCGGTGTGAGCGCCGAGGAGGCCCTGCGCCGCGCGGGAGCTCCCGAGGACACCTTCGTGCGGGAGACGCCCACCATGACCGCCGAGGACTACTTCGCGTTCATGGAAGCCGTGGGCCAGCTGGCAGCCGGCGAGGACGCCGCTGTGCGCATGGCCAGCGCACAGGGCATCGAGCAGTTCAGCCCGCCCATCTTCGCCTCGTATTGCGCACGTGACGGCCGCGCCTGCATCGAGCGCCTCGCGCGCTACAAGCGCCTCATTGGCCCCATGGAGTTCATCGTGGACGAGAAGGGCGGCCTCCTCTCCGTCGAGATGACCTGCGGCGATGCGGACCTCACCATGCCCGGCTTCCTCGTGCAGGTGGAGTTTTCCTTCCTGGTGAACCTCCTGCACACGGCAACGCGCCAGCACATAGGCGCCGCCGAGACCCAGATGCAGGAGCCGCCTGAGGGCACGTCCTTCTCGGCATTCCTTGGGTGCGAGCCGCAGAAGGGCCCGCGCAACGTGCTGGCGTTCGTCTCGACGGACATGGACGTCCCTTTCGTAAGCCACAACGATGCCATGTGGAGCTACTTCGAGCCCGAGCTGGGCCGGCGCCTGGCGGAGCTCGAGGTGGACGAGTCCCTCTCCGCCCGCGTCCGCAGCGCCCTGGTAGAGATGCTGCCCGCCGGCGAGTGCGGGGCGGACGACGTAGCGCGCAGGCTTGGCATGAGCCGTCGCACCATGCAGCGCAAGCTGGGCGAGGAAGGCACCACGTTCCAGAGGCAGCTCAACCACACGCGCGAGCTCTTGGCCAAGCACTACCTCACAACCACGTCCATGGGCACCGACCAGATTGCCTACCTGCTGGGATACCTGGAGCTCAACAGCTTCCTGCGCGCGTTCAACTCATGGTGCGGCATGAGCCCCAGCGAATGGCGCAAGCGCAACACAACTGACTAGCAAGGAGACGAGGAAAGCGGCCACATAGCTAGAGAGTAGGCCTGGGACGCTTGTTCGGCATCCCAGGCCTTACTTGACTTAGAGCGTTACCAAGACGGCGGAGGCGCCGGCGCTACTTCTGTACCTTCTCGGCGGCACGTTCGGCTGCGCGCTTCTTGTGGTTCCTCCAGCCGGTCCAGACGATGAGGGCAATGCCTGCCACACCCACGACATTGATGCCGATACGGACCTTCATCGCGAACTGAACGCCCGGCACATAGATGCTGCCCGGCATGGAGCCGCACATGGCCTTGGAGTTCGCGATCGTATAGAGCAGATGGTGCATGGCCTCGCGGGCATAGTGGTACTGCTCGGAATCGTTCGAATCGAAGGCCCACTCGTTGCCGGTCGTAGGCATGTACGTGAGCTTCGTGTCGCCACCAGCCTCGATCATCTGCTGGGCACTCATGAACTTGCCGTCATTGGCTGCATCGGTGATGACCCAGCCCTCGAAGCCCCACTCGTTGCGAGCGACTTCGGTCAGAAGCGCATAGCTGCCTCCTGCCCAGGTGGCACCGACCCTGTTGAACGATGTCATGATTGCCTGGCAGGCAGGAAGCTCGCGGGTGGCGTTCGTGTAGGTGCCGTCGCCGTTGTCCTTCACATAGCTCTCTTCGACGGTGCCCGCTTTGGCGCACATCTCGAAGGGCTTGAGGTAGGTCTCGCGGATGGACTGCTCGTTTGCCCAGGTGACGAGGCTTCCGCCATCACCACGGTCACCGCGGTGGTTTTCCTGGTCGTTCAGGGCAAAGTGCTTCATCGTGCAGTACATGCCCTTCTCGGCAGCGGCACGGATCTCGAACGATGCGCAGGTGCCGCTCAGGAACGGGTCTTCCGAGTAGTACTCGCTGTTGCGGCCGGAATACGGCGTGCGGTGGATGTTCATGCATGGGGCATACCAGCCAGAGGCGCCACCGAGGATGGCCTCATTGCCAATCATGTTGCCGAAGGAGGTGGCAAGGTCCTGGTTCCAGGTCTGCGCCAGCACGATTGGGCTGCAGAACGACATGGCCCCTCTCGCCACCATGGATCCGGAGCCTCCGTAGATGAGGCCCGACGCAGAGTCAGCATCGAGGCCGAAGGGCTTGCCGACGCTCTCGAGGTACTCGGTGCCGTAGCCACCACGGTTGATGCTGATGTCGTAGTCGGAGACGGTAAGCTCGTCCAGGAGCCTGTCCCACTTGGAGTCGTTGTAGTCAAGCCCGCGCATGTCGGCGAGCGTGAGGCCGTTCTTCTGCCCATACGTGGGCGTATCGCTGAAGTCGGAGCTTTCCGTCTCTGGGTTGCCCGAATCGTACGAATTGAGCCTGTCCAGAAGTGACTGGCTCGCTACCTTGCCATACACATAGCTCTTGCCATCTGCATCGTTGATCTCGTTGCCCCACGTGGAGGTCTCGCCCGTGACCCCTCCGTCGTGCTTCGGGAACGTGCCCGTCCAATCAGAGCGAGTGAGATAGGTCACATCTCCTGCTGCATCGTCGAAGCGGTTCGTGACCTCTGCGCCGGTCTGCGTATCCGTTGCATACGTCGTCGTGTCGACCTCGGTGTTGGCAGGGACGTACGTGGCAACCATCGCGGTGTCCCCTGCCGCATCGGCAGGGGCAGCACCCTTTGCCGCAAGCACATTGTTCACGGCGTCGTGGCTCGTATGAGCGGCGGTGAGGTAGTAGGTACCGGCATCGAGGATCCAGGTCTTGGCGCTGTTCGAGTCATACGAGGCAAGCTGGCTCTGGTCGAACGTGACGGTCACGTCCTGGCTCTCGCCGGGCTGAAGCTCGTCCGTCTTTGCATAGCCCACAAGCACGACAGAGGACTTCTCGACGCCGTTTGCCTTGTCGTAGTCCGTGTAGGGAGACTGTGCATAGAGCTCCACGACATCCTTGCCGGCAACGTCGCCGGTGTTCGTCACCTGTACCGTTGCCGTGCAGGTCGTGCCGTCCCAACTCGTTTGGAAGCCAGACCAGTCGAACGTCGTGTAGGAAAGTCCGTAGCCAAACGGGTAGACGACCTTATCCGCATACGTATAGTCTCCGGCATTGCCCTGTCCGAGCACGGCATCCTCGTAGCGCGTCTCGTAGTACTTGTAGCCGACATAGATGCCCTCGGCATAGCTCACGTAGTTGTAGCCGGTATCCGTGCCATCCTCATTGAGATAGGCGTAGTCGCCGAAGTTCTGGGCTGCCGGGCTTGCAAGCGTATCCACAGCAAAAGTATCCACGGTACGGCCGCTCGGATTGATGCGCCCACTGAAGATGCCGGCGAGAGAGTTCACGCCATACGTACCCGTACTCGGCACATAGAGGACGCTCTTGATGTTCGGGAACTGGGAGAGCCAGCCAAGCTCCATTGCCTGGGAGGTATTGACTACGAGCACGACATCAGAGTAGTTGTCATTGAGGTACTGCAGGATCTCGAGCTCCGTGGAGTCAGGCTCGAGGTACGTCTTTGCTTGGTCCTCTGCATTGTCTGCATGGTTGTACATCGAGCGTGCGGCATCCCTGCCCTCGCCGGCAACACGCTTCAGAACGAAGACGGGCACGGTGTCCTGGGCAGAGTCGAGCACGCCGTCAGAGCCCTGAAGGGCCGAGAGCGGGCACTCATTGATGGAGAAGTCCTCTGCGTCGCCCCAGCTGATGGAGCCCTTGCCTAGGCTGTAGTCCTTGCCAGCACCTGTGAGGTAGAAGTCCTCGAGCGTGGTATTGACGTTCATGCCCTCCGCTTCGAACGCCTTGTTCAGGCTGTCATACGAGCCGCTGGTGCCCAGATAGGAGCTTGCGGTCGTTTGACCAGAGAGCGTCTTTCCCGACTCGCCAAAGAAGCTGAATGTGGTGCCTTGCGCAAAAGGCATCGTGTTACCGTCGTTCTTGAGCAGCACGTATCCCTCACCAGCAATCTGCTCGTCGAGCGACTTCTCTGCGTCTTTGATAGTGTCAATCGTGTAGTCAGCCTTGTTGTACTCGAGGTCGAGTCCTGCGGTATCCACCTTCGAGTTGTCCCAGGACTGCTCGTAGCCGAGCATGTTGTTCAACATGCGTGCATAGGTCGGCAGCACCGTATTGCCCGCCACCATAAGCGCGGAAAGAAGCACCACGAGCACAGTCTTTAGCACGCTCTTTATGACCCGCCCTACCTTGCGGGCAGTGCTGATCCTTTTGGCCATTGCCCCTCCCATCAGAGTATCGATGCTGCCCTTACCAGCGAAAACATAGCTTCAGCTGGGCTTGGGTGCTTGAGTGTTGACTGATTCTGCCGGCTGCGCGACAGAAGCCGCTCTGCCAGACCGTGAGGACAGGACCGGTTGAATCTAGTACGCTACAGGAGGTGGGGATGGAAGGGGTGTCTCATGACAGACTGCAGGATACTCATGGTGGAGGACTCCGATGAAGAGGCCACCATCCTTCTCGACCACCTCGAGCACTATGGGAAAGTGCATGGCGTCCGCTTCATCACGACGCGCTCGGTCACGGCCTTCGAGCTGGTAAACGACGCCATTCAGGCAGACCTCGTCTTCATGGACATCGACCTGCCCGGCATCAACGGCATGGAGGCGGCAGAGATGCTTCGCGAATCAGACACCACGACGCCACTCATCTTTGTGACTAACCTCGCTCAGTATGCGGTACGCGGCTATCAGGTCGATGCACTGGACTTCATGGTCAAGCCCATCGCATATGGGGACTTCTCGATGCGCATGGACCGGGCCATGCGCGCCGTGAAGAAGAACGCAGGCAGGACCGTGGCATTCCCACCGCTGGCGGAATGCGACTCGTTGAGATTGATGACATCATCTATGTCGAGCTGTCCAAGCACGACCTCGTGTTCCATCTGCACGGAATCCAAGGGGGCCTTCGGAGACGAGGCAGCATAAAATCGCTGGTAGATGAGCTTCCCACGGACAAGTTCCTCCTCGTGAGCCAGGGATGCATCGCAAACATGGGGCACATCGCGACGGTGCGCGGGGATGCGGTCATGCTCGATGACGGCACGACGCTCTACTTCAGTCGATCGCGCAAGCGTCCAGGCATGGAAACGCTCGCACGATACCTGGGTGGCACCATATGACGCCGATCCCCATAGACATCGTTGCCCAGGCCATCTCGTCCACCGCGATGTTCGCGGAGGTCCTCTGCGCATCCAGCCTGTTTGCGCATGGGCAGCCACGCAGATCTCAAGCGCCCGTGCGCGCAGCGGCTATTGTGGTTGGTTTTCTCGGTATCTCTGTAATCATGATCTGCGTGACGTTTCTCGTTGCCAGTCCCGAGGACATCCAGCGCGCAATGGAGATTGGGAGAATCGGAGCGGAGCTCCCCGCGGTCATCGCCCCCTTGGCGTTTTGCGCCATGGCCCTCGTTGCCACCATACCTGCGTTGCTCTCCTGCTTCGAGATGAGCTTTCTCGCAGCGACCTATTGCACGACAGCGGGGTATGCGCTTCAGAACCTGGCGAGTAGCGTCTGGGAGCTTATTGGCCTGACTCCCGTAGGTGCGAATCGCCTCTTCGCGGCGATGCCCCTTGCTCTCACCGTTGCATACTACGTATTGGTATATGCAATGGCATGGCAGGTGTTCATCCGTCGCATTGACCCCTCGGGACTTGCCGGGCATCTCGACCCAACGCTTCTTCCCATGATTGCCGTGGTTGTGTTTGGCGTGATTGGCTTCGACCTCATCCTGAAGTATGTGGTCCTTGGCGCACTCCGCATGGATGCGGTCATATGCCTGCGTCTCATCCATATATTGGTCTGCTCGTTCGTGATAGCCGCGGAGGTGCAAGTCGTGGCGGTACACCGGCTCGCGGGCGAGAAGGCCACGGCAGAGCGCCTGCTCGCCGAGCGCGAACGCCAGTATGCCATGAGTCGGGAGAACATCGAGGCCATCAATCTCAAGTGCCACGACCTGCGCCACCAGATAAGGACGCTCGCCGACGGTGGCACCTCCGTAGACAGGTCCGCGCTCGACGGCGTGGCCAGCGAGATTCGCGTATACGACTCGACAGTGCGCACGGGCAACGAGGCCTTGGACACGATTCTCACGGAGAAGAACCTTGTGTGCGAGAGAAGCAGCATTACACTTAGCTGCATCGCCGATGGCACGGCGCTAGCGGGGATGGCACCCGCTGACATTTACTCCTTCTTCGGAAACGCCCTCGACAACGCGGTACGAGCGGTGACTGCGCTCGACGACCAAGCGCACCGGTCAATCTCGCTCATCGTTCGCATGCGCGCTGGCATGGCAAGCGTCCATGTCGAGAATTACTATGATCCGGGTACCCATGACCTGGAGTTTTACGACGGCCTCCCACGGACCACGAAGGCCATTACCGCAGACCACGGCTTTGGCACCCGTTCCATGCGCGCCATCGTAGAGCGCTACGGCGGCACCATCAGCTTCTCCGCTAGCGATGTGACGTTTTGCGTGGATGCCCTGTTGCCTATGGAGAAGAACGGTGCGCCGAACTCGTGCTGAGCACGGCACCGCGGCCGCACTGGCTTTTGAGGCCGCCAACTGACCCTGCCCCCACCTACAGCCCCTCCCGCCCAGCGAAGGGCAGGAGCAGCAGATGGGTTCACATCCATGGGAACCGACCAGATCGCCTGCCCCCAACCTCGAAGCTCATCGCGTGACAAGGCAAGCCTTACGGACATGGCTGAGTAGAGAGAAGCCTGTCTCACAACCAAGTGAGTGATGGGGCAAGGCAACCCGCCTCCAGCGGGGTGCGCCACTCCCAGCACGGCACGCCACCCCGTGGCCCCCTGGCGTCGCCAGACCTTTCGACGGCAGCAATTAATGCACGTAACTTTACGGTTGCTTCTCGCCCAACTGGGCAAACGCCGAGGAGACCAAAAGCTGCGCGCGATAATCTCAGAGGCACCAGTTCCAGACGGCCCCAAGGGCACCCGCAACACCTAGACAAGCTCCAATGCCAGCAGGTCCAGGCACCCATTCAAGCACGCAAGCTCAATCGAGGCGCGAGCGCCGAGTCCATGCACATCCACCTGCGAGGTCTGCCACTCGGCACTATCCAGCTGAAGTCCTCCTACAGAGGCACCGTCCACTCGAACCTCCAGCGACCCGCTGCCACGCCCCACGACTCCGACGCCACGGGTTCTCGCCAGGTCGAAGTAGCGGTAGAGCGCATAGCAGCCGCCAGACATTCCTCCCACGAAATGCACCGCATCTGACCCCTCGCCCTCGTGGGTCACCATGGGGATGCCTTGCACCGCCCGATTGCCCGTATGCGGCATGTGCCCGTTCGTGAGGTGGCAGCAGATGGTGGCGGGATAGCTGCCCCACCCGCGCAGGTCGCCCTCGCTAAGTCCGCACGAGGTCAGCGGCACCTGCTCAATCGAGCCGTCTGCCTGTGGAAAGATCTTCTCGGCACACATCTGGCGAGACCAATCAGTGCCGTGCGTCAGCCGATGGTAGAACACGTACCACTGGTCGCCGATGCGCTCGATGGAGCCGTGCGTGGTGCCCGTGGCATTGGCGCGGTCGCGCTCGTCGCGGCCGTCCACGCCCACGTCGCCGTTGCTCACCAGCACTCCACCATACGTGAAGCCCCCGTCGGGGCGGTCGCTTGTGGCGTAGCACAGCTCGTGGTTGTTCACCGAGGAGTATACGAACACATAGCGCTCCCCCACCTTCCGTATGCTGGACGCCTCGAAGAACCCATGGCCCACCATGCCATGCCCCGCAGACAGTGCTGGAATGGCGAAGTGGCTGGCGAACGGCGTGTGCCTGGTGTCTGTGGGTAGCACCCGGACGGGCTGCGTGGCCACCGTCAGCATGTCATCCTGCAGCGTGCAGGTGACGGGTCCCATGACGCCACCAGGTTGCGCGGCTATCTGCTGCGGCGTCTTGCCAAACATGCCTGCCTCCACGCGACGGAAGACCGGGCGCAGCACGACAGGCATCTGGTCGAATGGCCACCACGTGCCGTAGTACAGGCGGATGGTGCCGCCGTCGTTCATGACCGCCGGGTCGAAGGGCACGAAGCGCCGCAGGGGCGAGCCATCCTCGTTTCGAACGAACCCCAGGTAGTCATAGTTGCCGTCGGGCTCATCGCACACTGCCACGCTGATTGGCCCCTGGTAGCCGGTCAGACAGTAATACAGGTAGAAACGGCCGTCGTTGCCACGCACTACGTCAGGGGCATAAGCGTAGCGACGCTGAGGGCTCCACAGCGGGTCCTGCCGCGGACTGTAGCTGACGCCCCTGCTAGTCTAAGCCGAGAGGTCATCTACCGGTGCCGAGAAGAACTCGTAGTCGCCCATGCAGAACTCATTTCCACCCTCGACGTCGTGGCTGCCAAAGAGATAGGCGCGCCCGCCAAAGACGTGCACCTCGCCGTCAGCCACGTAGACGTCCTGCGGCAGGAAGGGGTTCACCGCCTGGCCCCGCAGCCCGTCGAACTCACGCAAGCCAGTACTCACCGGCCGCCACCGTCCATGAACGCGAACGCCGCAGCCAGCGCCGCACGTGCCTCGGGCATGCGGGTGAAAACCTGGAACGCGTGGCAACACCCGTGCTGGATGTCGATTGCGCAGGGGTGCCCCGCGTCGCAAAGCCGCTGGTGCAGCTCGCGCGAGTCGTCCAGCAGAGCCTCGGTGTCTGACGCGTTGAGAAACACCGGCGGCAAGCCCGCATAGTCACCGTACAGGGGCGAGACGATGGGGTCGCGCAGGAATGCCCGGTCGTCTCGGTGCTTCCCGTAGACCAGACGCAGCTGTCCCTGCTCGACAGCGTGCCGCAGCATGTAGTCGGTATCCGCGTTTGCCCTGTGCGAGGCAAGCACCTCAGCCTGCGTCACCGAGGCAGAGAGCGCGACGATGCCCTTGGGCTGTGCCATTCCCCGCTGCTTGAGCAGCAACGCCAACGACAGCGCCAACGTGCCACCGGCGCTCTCGCCTGCCAGGATAACCTCGCTGGGATCGACCCCTAGGGTGAGAAGGCCCTTCCACGCCGCAAACGCGTCATCCATCTGTGACGGCCACAGATGCTCTGGTGCCAGCCGATAATTGCAGCTCACGCAGTTGTAGCCAAGGCGGCCGGCGATGTATTGGCATATCTCGCGGCGCTCGCGTGCGGACCCAACGGTAAAGCCACCACCATGGATGTAGAGCACCCAACCGTGGTGATTGCCGGGCTTCGTGACACGCTCCCCACCCAGTCCGTTAAGGTCAATCTGCTCGACCACCACGCCCCTGGGAGGACGAGGCGGCTTGCGGTCGTTGCGTTGCCTCTCGGCCACGTAATCGTGGGACTGGCCGGGCTCGTCCTGTGGCATCAGCCGGAAGACTACGTTCATCAGGTGTGCAAACGCGCTGGTCATGGCTAGTGCCTCCTGCAGCCCTGCGGAGCAACCTCGTCGAGAGCGGGCAGGATGTACCCGTCACGCCACGCAAGCTCTCCCTCGTGGTTCAGGTGGATGCCATCACTCCTAAAGAGGTCGCTACGATACTCGCCTGCGTCATACGTCATCGCAGACGCATCCACGAACGTCATGTAGTCCGAGTGCTCCTCGCACAGCTTTGCAAGCTCCTCGTTCACACGCTGCGTCAGCGCAGTGTACTCGGAACGACCCGGGAGCAGCAGCCCGCTCATCACCACGAACTTGGCATCGGGAAGCCTATCGTGGAACGTCGCGTACATGTCCCTCTTGTAGTCCATGCACTTGCGAAGCTTCTCGTCATCTGTCCCCACCATCTGTGTGTAGTCGTTCGACCCAGTTTGAAACACTACGACCGCGGGGTCATACGGATAGAGCAGACGGTCCGCATACTTGACCAGAAGCTCGTCCGTACTTCCGCCGAACCCATGGTTCTGGACCCTGTACTGCGGGAAGTCGTCATCCAGCTGGCTCCACAACGTGAAGTTGCTCATGCCGTAGAAGATGACCTCCCCCTCGCGCGAGCTCGCGTCGTAGCGGTCCTCGATTGACCTGACGTCGGGCTCCCAGTCGCGCAGCCCCGCGAACGGGCCCCAGCCTATGCGCTGCCCCGTGACCACGAGACCCACAAGCACCGCCACGGCACCTGTGGCAACACCGAACACCATCTTCTTTCCCAGGTCCATACGCTTGCACCTACCTTCTGTGCCAGGGCGCGTGGCCGTTGGCCAGGTTCAGGAGCGCGTTTGCCAGCCACACGGGCATGGCACCACCCGAGCAGTTCACCAGACCAAACAGCGCACACCCCGCGCTGGACATGATTGACATGCGGCACTGCGGGTCGGCCTTGTCCTCGTAGCCGCGCTCGATGGCACCCTTGATCTGGTTGGCGAAGAAGCGGCAGGCACCGGAGGTCTCGGCCATCTCGAGCAGCGAGTCCGTCTCGTCGTAGCTGCCCTTGGTGTGGCGTGTCTCGGGGGGAATGGCGTACCCGAGCAAGGCCTCGAAGTCTGCCTGGGTGGGCTTGCCCTTGGGCGCCTGGTGCCACGTGCCAGCAAGCGCATCGGGAGCAGTGGCCTCGGCGCCTTTCACCTCCAGCGTGCCCGAAAGCCGCACGTCCTCAACTGAGGA
>NZ_DBHHPX010000016.1:0-57153 GCF_057241865.1 Tractidigestivibacter sp. | reverse complement strand
ACTACGTTCGTGCGCACATCTTCGAGCCCATCCGCACCGAGGACGTGGCCAAGGCACTCTTTGTGAGCCGTGGGTTTCTCTCCACGCGCTTCAAGCAGGAGACGGGCATGGGACTTGCAGACTACATACGGCACGAGAAGATCGAAGAGGCAAAGTCGCTGCTCGCAAACACCGACCAATCGCTACTCGACATCAGCACCTACTTGGGGTTCTGCTCCCAGAGCCACTTCAGCGAGGTGTTTCGCTGCGAGACCGGCATGACCCCTCGAGCGTGGCGGTTGCACGGATAGGCAACTGACGCGCAACACTCTTCTCGTATAATGGCTGGGCATGCACGCAGCGGCCACCAGCGAAGGACACCATATGGAGATCACCCCGCAGGAAGTCTCAGAGACGCTCGCCATGGTCACGGAGCAGAACCTTGACCTTAGGACCATCACCATGGGCATCTCGCTTGCCGGCTGCGCCGACGAGGACATGGGCCGCATGTGCGACAAGATCTACGACTGCATCACGCACCAGGCAGAACGCCTCGTCCCGGTTGCCGACGACCTGGCAGCAGAGTACGGGATTCCCATCGCCAACAAGCGCGTCTCGGTGACGCCGGTGGCGCAGGTGGCGGCCGGCTGTGCAGACGAGGACCTCTCCCCCATCGCACATGCCATGGACCGTGCCGCGCGGACGCTGGGCATCGACTTTATGGGCGGCTTCTCGGCGCTGGTACAGAAGGGTATCGGCAGCGCTGACAGGCGGCTCATCACCTCCGTTCCCGAGGCACTGGCAACGACGGAGCGGGTGTGCTCCTCGCTTAACATTGCGTCGACGAGGGCGGGCATCAATATGGATGCCGTGCTTCTCTCGGCCGAGACCATCCTCGAATGCGCGCGGCGAACCACAGACATCGACTGCTACGGTGCGGCGAAGTTCGTGGTTTTTGCCAACATGGTGGAGGACTCCCCATTCATGGCTGGCGCCGTGCATGGGTCTGGCGAGGCAGATGCCGTCATCAACGTAGGCGTCTCGGGCCCAGGCGTAATGGCTGCGGCGTTGGAGCAGCTGCCCGATGGCGCAAACCTCATGGAGGTCGCCGAGGCCATCAAGCGGACGGCGTTCAAAATCACGCGCGCCGGCGAGCTCATGAGCCGCGAGGCGTCGCGGCGCCTGGGCGTGGAGAAGGGCATTGTCGACCTGTCGCTTGCGCCGACGCCTGCCGCCGGGGACTCTGTGGCGAAGATCCTGGAGATCATTGGCGTGGGCGAGTGCGGAGGTCCTGGCACCACCTGTGCTCTGGCCCTTCTTAACGACTGCGTCAAGAAGGGCGGCGTCATGGCCAGCTCCAGCGTGGGCGGTCTCTCGGGTGCGTTCATTCCCGTCTCGGAGGACGCCGGGATGATTCGCGCGGCCGAGGACGGGTCGCTCTCGATTGAGAAGCTCGAGGCCATGACCAGCGTGTGCTCCGTGGGTCTGGACATGATTGCCATCCCTGGGGACACGCCGGTCGAGGCCATTGCCGGCATCATCGCCGACGAGATGGCTATCGGCGTGATCAACACCAAGACCACGGCCGTACGTTTGATTCCCGCCATCGGGCACGCTGAGGGCGACACGCTCGAGTTTGGTGGCCTTTTTGGCAGCGCGCCAGTCATGAGCGTGAACCGATTCGCTGGAAACGTGCTTGCGCACCGCGGCGGGCGATTCCCCGCGCCACTGAACAGCCTCAAGAACTAGGGGCAGGTTCGCCACAGAGCGCGCCCGCGCCCCGCTTGCTTGTAGCGTGCTGCTCCGGCGTCTCTCTCGCGGCGCTTCGTCAGCATTCCCCACGGCGAGACCCAGGCCGCATGTTGCGCATTCATGCATTGGCATGCGCGCCACATTGGCCGCAAGATTGCCAAGCGCAATGTTGCCGCCGTCTCCTCTGCAGGCCACGAGCCCTATCGCATTGCCAAAGACGAAGCCGAGGCGGTCGGACTTGCCTGCAGAGGTATTGCGGGCACCTGATGGCGCGTTCTTACGTTTGGTGGCAGTTTTACGGGGAGCCCCCGAGTAGCAAACGGTTCGACTTCTGATGGAGCGCAGGTCAGCGAATTGCGACTCCGACGGTCTCGCATAAGGGATTTGCCCAAAACTGCCACCAACCGTCAATTTGGGATTGGCACCTCTGATGCAGGGCAACAGACACCTAGAAAAGGGTCCTACGCGGGTCATTGAAGAACTCGTACAGGTCCCGCCTAGCGTCGATCTGCGCCTCCGTGAGACTGCGCTCCCTGAGGCCAAACCTCTTGTTGAGCATCCACATGAAGTTCTGGAAGTACTCGAAGGTGCTGAGCTGTCCAGGGGTGGCCGACATCGTCTTGATACCCGAGACCTCAAGGATGTTCCTGCGTTTCTGCGTGTGGTCCAACCGGTAACGCCCTGTGTGATACTGCTCGCTGTCGTATTCCACGTCTCCATGAGCCCTGGGGATGTACACGTCGCAGTAGAAACTATCGGTACCTGCAAATTCCCACAGACGCTCGGGAATCTTGACCTCTTGGTTTGCAACCACATGGCGAATCGCCCTCCCACCTCCCGACTTGGGGAGAACGAGAGCACTGCAGAGCATGATCTCCCTGGGTGACGCCGTGCGCGCAACAATGCAGCGCAGCGCGCGAAGCGCCTGCTTGACGCCGTAGGCTCCTGGGACTTGATCGAGGAAGCCCGCAGTCGACTCGGGCGTAGCTAGGGCATCGCGCTGGCCCGTGTACCCGCGGCCGGAATCGCCAATGGAAAAGAGGCCGCACAGGTAGTCGCCAATCTCGACAGCCTCTCGCAGGGATTGCCCAGCGGCCATCTGTAGGAACGTGAACTCTGGGGAGCTCACGAGATTCGAGCCGGAGAGTTCACAGAACGAACCCGGTGGTAGCCCACCACGCCATCGATGGACTATCAGGCTCCGCTGATTGCGCACCGAATCAGAATCGTTCACCAGAACGTGCAACGGACGTTTCGTGGCATAGCCAAAGGGCAGAGCATCGCCACGTACGTCGCGCATGTTGGCACTCGAAAACGCAAGGCTCTGACAGGTGCTCACAGGCGGAATCGCCTCGTGGGATGTCTTGGTCAGCCAATATCTCAAAGCCGATTCATGGCACAGGACAACACTCATCTCAACCCTCTCCACGCTGGTTGGCTGAGGATAGCGCCCGGGGGCCATTCGCGTGCTCGAGACGCTTGCACGAAGCTGACGCCGCAGCTTACGCGAGAGAAACAGTGTGATGTTAGTGTGAACGCGCTGGTAAATGCCTGTGCAAATGAAGCTCAGACGAGCACCGCGAGGGGGCTTGCCGAGGCCAACGGTGACATCCGCGGAAGTCTTTGCCCTGAAGCCCCGGAACCGCCAGTCCCAAATTGACGGTTGGTGGCAGTTTTGGGCAAATCCCTTATGTGAAGCCGTCGGAGTCGCACTTCGCTGACCTGCGCTCCATCAGAAGTCGAACCGTTTGCTACTCGGGGGCTCCCCGTAAAACTGCCACCAAACGTAAAAACGCGCCATCCGGACGGATACGCACACACGGCCCTACCCCAAAAAGCGCACTTCGGGCTGGAGCCGCACACCAAACTGGCGCTCAACCTCGTCCTGCACGTGCAGAATCACGGCACGCACATCCGCGGCCGTGGCACCGCCCAGGTTCACCACGAAGCCAGCGTGCTTCTTCGAGACAGCAGCCCCACCGACCTGATAGCCGCGAAGGCCGGCGTCGGTGACAAGCTTGCCCACAAAGTAGCCCTCGGGACGCTTGAATGTCGAGCCGGCACTGGGAAGCTCGAGCGGCTGCTTCTCCTCGCGCCTGTGCGTGAGGTCGTCCATGGTCGCGCGAATCTGCTCGGGGTCACCACGATTGAGGTCAAAGGTTGCCGAGAGAACCACCATGCCTTCGTCGGCAATACGACTGTGGCGATACCCCAGGTCAAGCTGGTCGGTCGGGATGGTCTCCTCGTGGCCGTCCTGGTGCAGGACGTGCACGCTCTTGAGGACGTCGGCGATGCAGCCGCCATAGGCACCCGCGTTCATGAAGCATGCGCCGCCGATGGAGCCCGGAATGCCGCATGCAAACTCGAGGCCAGATAGCCCAAGCTCGCAGGCCATCTCGGAGGCCTCGCGCAGCGTCACTCCCGCCTGGCACCACATCTCGTCGTCATTGACGCTCACGCCCACGAGCCCGTCGCCCACCGCAACGATCACGCCACGGTACCCCTCGTCTGAAACCAGAAGGTCCGAGCCACGGCCCAGCACAAAGTAGGGCACCTCTGCCTGCTTGCAGGCATCGATGACATCGTGGAGATCGTCAAAGTCTTCGGGGATCACGAAGAGGTCGGCCGGACCGCCGATCTTGAAGGTAGTGTGCTCACTCATCGGTTCGTCTGCCAGGACGTTGTCCTCGCCGACTATCGAACGGAGTTTCCAGGCGAGCGGTTGCAAGTGGTCATCGCCAGTAGTGCCACTTTCGGACATCTTGCTCCTCAGTTTGGGTTTTGCACGCTGTGTGCACGTGCTCGGCACTTGAGTATAGCAAGACGGACTAGATGTTGAATGCTGCGCACAGACCTTCATCCTGCTCTTGCACTCCCAACACCACAGGCACGGAAGATCGGCTCGCTGGCCCGTTGCCCCACCGTCCCGTTGGCATCCGCCTCAGGCCCGCATCACTTCACGCTCGCGCATGGCGAGAAGTGCTATAGTTCCCATGACGGTTTCAGGGCGGGGTGAAAATCCCCACTGGTGGTAACGCGCTCGGCGCGAAGTCCGCGACCCGCTAAAAAGGCGGCTGACCTGGTGAGACTCCAGGACCAACGGTTACAGTCCGGACGGAAGAAACGGAGATGCCACATGGCAACCACTTCCCCGCGCACATTCACGCACTCCACGCACGAAACCTCTGCCAATGCCTCGGGCTGGAGCACGAGGCGCATCGCGGTGACGGCGCTCTTCTGCGCCGTTGCCGCCATATGCACGCTGCTGCTTGAGTTCCCCATCCTCCCCGGAGTCACGTGGCTTAAGTACGACCCCTCGGGCATCGTGGCGCTCATCGCCGGCTTCGCGTTTGGCCCTGCAACCGGAGCCGTGGTCTCGATAATCCCCTACCTTGTGCACCTTGCCACGGCAAGCGGCATCTACGGCGTGGTCATGGCGGTCCTCGCCACGATCTCCCTCGTGCTTCCCGCCGCGCTCGTGTACAAGCACCACAAGAGCACTCGCGGCATGGTGGCAGGCCTCGTCCTTGGCGGTGTCGTGTGTCTCGCCGCCTGCATTGTGGGCAACCTCATCGTGACGCCGTTCTACACCGGTATGGCCCTCAATGACGTGCTTGCCCTCGTGGTACCGGCGCTCCTGCCGTTCAACCTCATCAAGATTGTGCTTAACTGCGTCGTGTTTGCCCTCGTCTTCAAGCCGGCCTGCAAGGCCATGGGCGTTGACGCGCTCGCTCGGGGCGCCAACGAAGCGTAACGGTCACGGAGGTGGAGACGGCAGCAGCTGATAACGTCGCTGGCCCAGGCGAGAGCGAGGCGATTGTCTCTCTCTCGCACGTTACGCTCTCGTACGGCAACGTCTGCGCGCTCGACGATCTCTCGCTTGAGGTAAGGCCTGGCGAGAGGGTCTGCGTCCTTGGCGCCAACGGCTCCGGCAAGTCGACGCTTGCCTCTGTGGCGTGCGGGCTTCTCGCCCCTGACGCCGGTACGGTCACGCTTGTGGGAGAGCGCGTCTTCACCGAGGGCGGCCCCGACTTTGATGCCTATGCGCGCGCGCGGAGAAGCCTGGGACTGGTCTTCCAGAACCCCGAGGACCAGATTGTGACCAGCGTGGTCGAGGAGGACGTGGCCTTTGGTCCCGAGAACCTTGGCCTTCCACCCGAGCGGATCGATCACCTCGTCCGCCGTGAGCTCAGGCGCGTTGCCATGGAGCGCTACGCCAAGGCAGACCCTGCACGACTCTCCAGCGGTCAGCGCCAGCGCGTGACGATCGCCGGCGCGCTTGCCATGGAGCCGCGCGTGCTGGTGCTCGACGAGCCGTCGTCTGCCCTGGACGTGCGTGGCCGACGCTCCATCATGCATGTGGTCGATAGGCTGCGCGGCTACGGCTGCACCGTCATCCACGTCACGCACTTCATGAGCGAGGCGCTGGGTGCCAATCGCGTGGTGGTGCTCGACCATGGCCGCATCGCGCTCGAGGGTACGCCCGAGCAGGTCTTCTCGCACGTTGACATGATGTGCGAGCTGGGGCTGGAGGAGCCCCTCGCAGGAAGGCTCTCCTCTCGCCTGCGCGACCTGGGACTGGGCGTTGCATGGACCTGCAACGAGGAGACGCTGCTCGAAGGCGTTGCAAACGCGCTTCTCCACCACCCTCGGGATGACCAGGCCGCAGCGGCATGCCGTGCGGACGCGGCGACCGTGACGTGCCCCATGCCAGGCGCTGCCTCGGCGTTGCCGCACGCTGCAGACGCGGGGCCGGCCGTGGACGTAGACGCGGTCTCGTTCTCGTATGCCCGGACTCACCGCCTGCGCAAGCAAGGCCTCACGGCTCAGGCACTCGACAACGTAACGCTTCGCGTGGGACGCGGCGAGTGGGTTGCGCTTGTGGGCCAGACGGGCTCGGGGAAGTCAACGCTTCTGCGACTCATCGCCGCGCTCGAGGTTCCCGACGAGGGCAAGGTCACAGTGGACGGCATCACCACAGCCGATCGTCGCCTCCGCCGGAGGCTCCACGGGCACGTTGGCTACGTGATGCAACGCCCCGAGCGGCAGCTCTTTGCCGAGACCGTTGCGGCAGACGTCGCCTTTGGCCCAAGGAACCTGGGCCTTCCCCCAGACGAAGCCGAGCGCCGCGTGCGCGAGGCGCTCGAGCTTGTGGGGCTCGTGGGGAAAGACAATGCGTCGCCGTTTGAGCTCTCTGGCGGCCAGCAGCGGCTATGCGCCATTGCGG
Source organism: Tractidigestivibacter sp. (assembly GCF_057241865.1). Classification (NCBI taxonomy): domain Bacteria; kingdom Bacillati; phylum Actinomycetota; class Coriobacteriia; order Coriobacteriales; family Atopobiaceae; genus Tractidigestivibacter; species Tractidigestivibacter sp. The sequence continues at coordinate 50,195 of NZ_DBHHPX010000016.1, read as the reverse complement.
GCATTCTCGCCATGGAGCCACAGGTACTCGTGCTCGACGAGCCCACGGCGGGACTCGACCCGCGCGGCAGGCACAAGCTCCGCTACGTGCTCGAGGACGTGCGCCGCGCCGGGACAACGCTCGTGGAGGTCACCCACTCCATGGAGGACGCAGCTCGGGCAGACCGGGTCGTTGTTCTCGACGAGGGCAGGGTTGTTCTCGATGGCGCGCCCTCGGGCGTGTTCTCTCCAGCACACGTCGAGAGCCTCCACGACATGGGGCTGGGCATCCCCAAGCCGCTCGCGTTTGCCCGCGCGCTCGAGGGGCTGGGGACCCCGCCTCTTGGCGACCCCCTCACGGACGAAACCCTGGCGCGTGCCATTGCCTGCGCGGTCGGCGTCGCAGAGGGGCGTGAGGAGTAATGGCGCTTCGCATCTCGGTTGGTCAGTACTATGCCGCAGACTCCCCCATCCACCGGCTTGACCCCCGCACGAAGGCGGCATGTGCCGTGGCACTCATGGTTGCGACCTTCTTCGTGCATGGGCCACTCTCCCTTGTCGCCCTGGTAGCGTGTGTGCTGGCGCTTCTCTCCATCTCGCGTGTTCCGGCCGGAGAGGTGCTGGACTCCGTGCGCGGCGTGTTCTGGGTCCTGCTGCTCCTCGCGCTGTTCAACCTTTTCCTGGTACGCGAGGGAGACGTGCTGCTCTCGGCGGGGACCCTCACCATCACCCGGGGAGGCGCGTGGGCAGCCGTGCTCTACCCCGTCCGCGTGCTGGCGGCAATCCTGGCAGGGGCGCTGCTCCTGCTTACCACAACGCCCACCGAGCTGGGCGACGCGTTCGACGCATTCTGCTCGCCGCTCACGAGGATTGGCCTTCCGGGGCACGAGCTTGCCATGGTCTTCTCGCTTATGCTGCGCTTCATTCCTACGCTGGCAGACGATGCCGCCGCCATCACGGACGCGCAGACCGCGCGCGGGGGCGAGGTGTCAAGCGGAAGCCCCGCGCAGCGTCTGCGCGCGCTGGGCTCTGTCCTTGTCGCGCTCATGGCGAGCTCCATGCACCACGCAGACGACCTTGCACGGGCCCTTGACGCCCGCTGTTACGTGGGCGGTGCCACGCGCAGCCACTGGCATCCACTGAAGTTTGCCACGCGAGACGCCATTGCCGTCGCCATTATCGCCGCGATGACCGCCCTTCTCATAGCGTTATGAGACAAGGGGACGGCCCCCTTGTCTCACCCTCGTCTCATCGGATGAAGTTCATCCAGCCGCCGCCCTCGGCCTCGGGCGCGGGAACACCCGCGGCGCGTCCGGCCTCGATGCTCTTGAGCAGCCATGCCATGTTGCGCCCCAGGTTGCGCATGGTCTTCATGCCCTCGGTGTCCAGGGCGGCCTCGCCGCTCTTGGCGCCGTAGACGATGTTCCAGTACGAGGACCCCACCGTAATCATGTTCGAGATGCCCAGGTACTTGTTCATCACGTCGAACGAAGACGTGCTGCCGCCGCGACGTGCCACGGCCACGCAAGCACCCGGCTTGAAGGCAAACTGGCCATGCTCGCTGTAGAACACTCGGTCGAGAAAAGCCAGGACGCGACCGGCAGGGTGCGCATAGTAGACAGGCGTGCCAAAGACAAAGCCGTCCGCCGCCGAGGCCTTCTCGACAAACTCGTTCACCCCATCATCATCAAAGACGCAACGACCAATCTCGAAGCACTTGCCGCAGCTCACGCAGTCGCGCACGGGAGCCAGGGGAAGATGGCAGACCTCGGAGTCTATGCCCTGCCCGGCGAGCACGCGGCCCACCTCTGCCAGCGCGATGCCGGTGTTTCCCTTAGGGCTAATGCCCCCGTTAAGCATAAGAACCTTCATGTGTGCCCCCGCCAAACGCCTTCTGGATGAGACAAAGGGACTGTCCCTCCGTCTCATTCGAGCGTACCATTAAGCGACGCAAACCCATCAGGAAGGCCGCGGCATGACGGAGCAATCGACATTTCTCGCCATTGTCTCGAGGATGAAGTACATAGAGCGCTGGGCCCTCATGCGCAGCGCGCGGCCCGAGAACCTCTCCGAGCACTCCCTGGAGGTCGCGGCGATTGCCCACTGCCTGGCCACGCTTGGCAACGTGCGCCACGGTCGTCATCTCGACGCCGAGAAGGCCGCGCTCATCGGCCTCTTCCACGACACGACCGAGATCGTGACCGGCGACATGCCCACGCCGGTGAAGTACGCCAACCGCGGCATCCGCAACGCCTACAAGGACGTGGAGAGAAGCGCTGAGGATACGCTGCTCGAGACGCTACCAGAAGACCTGCGGCCCACGTACGAGCAGATCTTCCGTGGCGATCCTGCAGACGAGAACGACCAGTACCTGCGTTGCCTGGTGAAGGCTGCCGACAAGATATCGGCCCTCATCAAGTGCATCGACGAGGGCCAATCGGGAAACGCAGAGTTCAAGACCGCCGAAGAGGGCATCCGCGCCAAGGTGGACAAGATGGCCTCGCGGATGCCCGAGGTCGCGGACTTCGTGCGAGAGTTTCTCCCCAGCTACGGAAAGACGCTGGACGAGCTGCTGTGACAGCGGGACCGGCGAGCGGCTGCGGGCCGTGCGCCGGCCGCCATCGCTTCTACTCCACCATCACCGGCACAAACTGATACCCGTGGCAGTCCACGTAGCCTCGGTTGGTAAGCCTGAGGTCGGGAATGCAGGCAAGCGAGAGCAGCGCCATCGTCATGAACGGCGAGGGCATCGTGCAGCCCATCTTCGCCCAGGCGGCCTCGGCTCCGCGGACCTCCTCGGCCACCTCCTCAACGCTCTTGGGACTCATGAGGCCCAAGACTGGCAACTTCACCTGGCCGAGCACCTCTCCGTTGGCAACGGCCACCTCGCCTCCGCCGCAGTCGATAAGCAGGTTTGCCGCAAGGGCCATGTCCTCGTCGTTATCGCCAATGACCAGCAGGTTGTGGGCATCGTGGGCCACGGTCTGCGCAAGGGCACCGTGGATGCCAAAGCCTTTGGCAAAGCCATAGGCATACGTCCCCGTGTTGTGGTGGCGCTCGAAGACGAATGCCTTCAGGATGTCCCTCTCGGGCACGCACGCAAGGCAGCCGCCAACCACGGGCACCTCGAGGTGCTCTTCCCTGGTGACCGTTGAGCCTGCGCTCGAGGTCATCACGCGTACGAGGGCACTCTCGCCCTTCACCGGCGAGCCGTCGGCGTGAGCTGCGGGAATGCGGAAGGTCTCGGGCCTGATGTCTGTCGCAACGTGCATGGAGTTAAACATGAAGCCGGGCCAAGGGTATGGTTCTGGCGAGAAGAGCGCCACGCCGTCTTGCGCCACCAGCTCGCCGTCGATGAAGGCGTGCGTCACGCGGAAGCCCTTGAGGTCCTCGAGGATCACGAGGTCAGCGCATTTGCCCGGCGTGACGGAGCCGAGGTCGCGCGCCATGCCGAAACACTCGGCCACGTTGATCGTGACCATCTGGATTGCCGAGACGGGATCGATGCCGTAGCCCACGGCCTTGCGCAAGATGCGGTCGATATGCCCCTCGGAGACCAGGGTCTCGGGGTGGTTGTCGTCCGAGACGAGATTCACATGGCGCGCGTCAATGTTGTTCTCGGTGATAACGTGCGCCAGCTCTTCGAGGTTTTGCCAGGCAGAGCCCTCGCGCAGCTGCGCGTACTGACCGAGGCGCAGCTTGGTGAGCGCCTCCTCGCGGGTAATGGACTCGTGGCAGCACGAAATGCCAGAAGCGATGTAGGCGTTGAGCTGGCGGTCGGTGCCCGGCACGGTGAAATGCCCGGTCAAGGTCTTGTCGGCCCTGAGCGTCTCGTCCATCTCGGAAAGCGGGCCCCCGTCGCAGGCAAGAACGCCCGGGTCGTTCATCATCTCGCCGAGACCCACCACAGAGTCCCAGCCCATGGTCTCGCGGATGTCCTTGGCATCGATCTTCGAACCGGTGTCCTCAAAGCCCGGCACGGCAGGCACGCAGGAGCCAGGGGTGACCATGCACTTGAGCGGAACGCGCTCGGAGTCGCGGACAAGCTCTTTGAGCGCGGGGAGGCCAGCGACGTTCATGGCCTCGTGCGGGTCCCAGTAGATGCCAGTCGTGCCATGCGGCACTACGGCGCGGGCATATTCGGAAGGTCCCACCATGGCAGACTCCACGTGGATGTGGCCGTCCATGAAACCCGGGGCCACGTAGCGGCCCGCGGCATCGATAACGGTGGTCTTCTCGCCAATGCAGTGCTCGGCCGTGTGGCCACCAATGCCCAGGTAGGCGATGCGCCCGGCCGCGATGGCGATGTCCGTGTCATCAAGGATTTCGTGCGTTGCGACGCTTACCAGCCGAGCGTGGCGAATGACGAGGTCAGCTGGCTCCTGGCCCTGAGCCACGCGGATGAGCGTGCGGTTGCACTCCCACAGTGGACACTTGCAAAAATGATTGAGCATAACAAGCCCCTCTCGACGCCCAGCTTTTTAATTGCCAAAACGCTACCTACTCCGCGTCACGGTGGAGAAAGAATTCTGCGAGCGGTATGCAACGATTCTGCAGGTGTGCGAGCCACTACTGTGGCGCAGGGTTTCGCTAGCCAGACGACCGTAACCGTACGGAAGTTACGGAGAAGTCCCAGCGCCGCGGAAGGCCACTCGAAGGAAGGCGGGTCGCCCAAGAGAAACGACCTGCCAAGAGACCGAGCCGCGAAGGTCCAACCCTGCATAAAAGTGGCCTATCGTACGACTTTTTGGCTTCCTCTGCATGAAAACGGTCTATCGTTCGGTCGATTTCGGGATTCCATATCAAGAATGTAACTATAGTTCCAAATAACTGAGTATTTTCCAATAAATATGCATTATCTTGGAACATTAGTTTCAAAATTGATGAAAGACTGTCACAGGCACCCTTCGATAGGGCGTTTTTATGCAGCGACTCAGGAAAAACCGTTCGATAGGGCAATTTTGTGCACAGGAATCTGCCGCAGAGGAAAAAACGCCTCTCAAGGGCTCCCTGCTGGGGTCGCCATGGCCAATTTGCGAACTATCGGCCGGCTGCGTCGGGAAGATCCTGCACCTGAGAAGGAAGCTCGGACATCAGGTCCTGCGCCACGCTGCCCATACCCTCGGCAACGGCGCCCAAGGTTGTGGCGGCATCGCCCAGCGCCTCTCCGAGGCCATCGAGTTCGAAGCCGGTGTCGGTACTGGTGCTGGAGTTCGTGCTGCTCGTACCGCTCGAGGCCACCCCGCTCGCAACCCCCGATGCCACGCTCGACACGGCATCGCTCACGCAGCTCGAGACCACGGCAAAAACGACAAGCGCGACAAGCGCCCCCACCAGCACAAACGTTATGCGCTTGAGGTTGGGGCCTCGCCCGCGCCGAGGGCCGCCATCGCCGCCGCTCGCGCCACCATAGCCATAGCCGTAGTAGCTCGTCTGCGACGGCGACGGCACCGCATTGCGAACTGGCTCCGCACCGCGCCGTGGCGACGGAGCGGTGTCTGAGCTGGCAGGCAGGACATGCACTGTGGCGTCAAGGTCGCCATCGGCGCCCATCACGCGCGTCTCGTCATTCTCGTCCATGGCCCTCCCCTCAGCGTCACCAAGAGCCCGGCCGTGCACCGCACGGTCCTACTCCAACCCCCCGATAGCGGGCGTCTCGCCCTCCCACGTGGTGAGGCAAGCGTCAAGCCCACGCTCTACGGCATCGCGATCCATGTGACGGCCGATCACGCAGAGGCGCACCATGCGGTCGCCCACCTTGGGGTCCCAATCGCGGCGCAGCTCAGGCACCTCGGCCATGGTGTTCTTGAGCACGTCGGCAGGCATCAGCGCCGCCCACTGGCCGTTCTCGGTAAGCGTGAACTGCTGCCCTGCCTGCTCGAAGACATAGCACATGTCCGGATCGTTATTGACCCACACGAGACCCTTGACGCGAATCACGGACTCGGGCCAGCTGTTCACAAACTCGGAGAGCGCATGGTAGTCGAAGGGCTTGCGGCGCTGGTAGACAAAGGTAGAGACGTCGTACTCCAGGACCTCGGGGTTCTCGTGCTCCTCGGGATGCTCCATGGCGTCAACCCAGGCAGCCGAGCCGTATGCCTCGTCAAAGCTAAAGCGTCCGGTGTTGAGCAGCTCGTCCATAGGGACGTTGCCGTTCACGGCCTCCACGATGCGCGCGTCGTGCTGCAGGCCGCGCACGATAGCCCTGAGCTCGGCCACCTGCTCGTGCGTCACGCGGTCGCACTTGTTGAGCACGAGCGTGGTGCAGAACTCAATCTGCTGGATGAGCAGGCCCTCGACGTCATCCTCCTCGATGTCGTCGGCGAGAAGGGCGTGGCCGCCGTTGAACTCGTCATACATGCGAGCGCAGTCCACCACGGCAACAATATTGTCCAGGTCAAGCGGCGCGGTGCCACCCTTGGTCTGGTCGCAGATAGACGAAATGGTGTACGCAATGGGGACGGGCTCGCAGATGCCCGAGGCCTCGATGATGATGTAGTCGAAGTTACCAGTGCGCGCGATGGAGTCAAGCTGCTGCGCCAGGTCGGATGAGAGCGTGCAGCAGATGCAGCCGTTGCTCATGGGGATGAGGCTGTCGGTTGCGGAGAGGCCACCGTTCTTGATGAGGCTTGCGTCGACGTTGATCTCGCCGATGTCGTTCACGATGACGGCAGCGCGGATGCCCTCGTCATTGGCGAGGATGTGGTTGAGCAGCGTGGTCTTGCCCGCCCCCAGATAGCCAGTGAGCATGACGATCTTGACTGGAGTCGTGATGTCCTTGGTTGACGTGGGCATGCGTGCCCCCTTCTGCCGACGCGAGCGGCGCAGGCGACGTGTCTGGTGAACCTGGCAAGTCTAGGGCATGCGTGTGGTGAGATTGAGGGGCCGAGAGGAGCCGCCGCCATGGCAGGCCGCCATGGCCGTCAAGCGTCCCTACAGCGCGTAGCAGTCAAACCGTATAGCCTTGCCACCCACGGTATAGCTGGGCTTCTCGCCCGCAAGCCACGGCCCCTTGGCCGGCCGCTTCACCACGATACGGCAAGGCCCGGCGGCGCGAGCGGCGGCCATAAGGCCTCGCTCGTCGTCGCATGGTTGCTCAAGACGCTGGATGAGCTGCAGTTTCTTCTTGACGGCCGCACTCTTGCGGCGCTCGGGAAACATCGGGTCGAGAAGGACTACGCCGGGTGAGAACCCCAGCGCGGGGAGCGCCGTCACGGAGTCTTCGCCCCGAAGCTCCATGCGAGAAACCGCCTCCGCCAGGGCAGAGTCGTCCGCCGCACGCGCAAGGGCGTCTGCCAGAAGCGCACACATCACCGGGTCGCGCTCAAAGAGCGTCACCGAGAAGCCCGCAGCGGCCAGAAGCAGCGAGTCCTCCCCCATCCCGGCGGTCGCGTCCACGGCCGTGAGCGTCCCCTTTGCCCCACGGAGGCGCGCCGCGCGAACCACCAGCTCGCGGCTAAGGTTGCCCGTGCGCAGGCGAGGCACCATACGCGAGAAGTCCGCGGCAAGGGACATCCCGTCACCTTCAAGCGAGAGACCCTCCTCGGCTACGCGCAGGCAAAGCGCACCCGTAGCCTGCGCGGCACCCAAAGGTGCCACAGGGACCCCCAGGCGCTCCGCAAGCGCTTGGGCCCGCGCGACGTCTCCATTGGGAGCAACCTCTACAACCAGGCCTTCCACCAGTGCTACACCCCGTACGATCCGCGCATCGAGTACCACCCGTCATGCTCGTCCACCAGAAGCGGCACGTCGAAGAGGTCCGAGAGGACCTTGTCGGTGAGGATCTCCACCTTGGGACCATCGGCGAAGATGGCTGCGTTCTTGATAAGCATCACGCGTCCGATGGCCGGGATGATGTCCTCGGGATAGTGCGTGACAAGGATGATCGAGCGCCCCTCGGCGGCCAGCGTGCCCATGGTCTCGCGCACGTGATACATGCCCTCGGGGTCAAGGCCGGTGCACGGCTCGTCAAAGACCAGCACCTGCGGGTCGCGGATAAGCTCGCGCGCAACCAGGACGCGGCGGGCCTGGCCGGTCGAGAGGGTCATGACGTCGCGCTCAGCGACCTCGGGGATGCCCAGGCGCCCCAGCGCGTCGAGTCCCAGCTGCCGGTCCCTCTCGGTAACCTCAACCTGCTTGGGCAGGCCGAGCGTGCCAAAGAGCCCGCCCGTCACGATGTCGATGGACGGCAGGTGCACGCGGATCTGGTCGTGCATGGTGGAGCTCACCACGCCCAGCGTGCGGCGCACGTCGGTGAGCTGCGGGCGCGGGTTGCCACGAAAGCGCACCGGCGGCTCGTCTCGGTACAGCGGGAAGACTTCCCTGGTGAGAAGCTGTATGAAGGTCGACTTGCCCGCACCGTTTGGGCCGAGAAGGGCCACGTGCTCCCCCTCGTGCAGCGTGAAGTCGTCCACGTGGAGGATGGTCTTGCTCGCCCTCACCACGCTTGCGTCGTGGATGGCAAAGAGTGGCGTATCGCCGCCAGCGTTGTTCTCGCCCTGCATGCGGTCTCCCTTACACGAAACTTCACACAAACGCACCACCATCTGGCGGGCCGTGAAGACCTACTATAAGCAATGCGTGCGCGCCTGTGGAATGTTGGCGACGCGCCGTAACATCTCACACGCCATTCGCTCAGATTCGCGCAGATAGGGGTTCCACATGCCAGAGATGCTCACGCTCGAGGCGTTCGAGGAGGCATCCGAGAAGGTCAAGGAGGTCACACTCGAGACCAAGCTCGTGGAGAGCCCGTACCTCTCGGCGGCAACCGGCAACCGCATGTGGCTCAAGCCCGAGAGCATGCAGCGCACCGGTGCCTACAAGCTGCGCGGCGCCTATTACAAGATCTCGAAGCTCAGCCAGGAGGAGCTCGGCCGCGGCGTGATCACCGCAAGCGCCGGCAACCACGCCCAGGGCGTTGCCTATGCCGCCACGCACGCAGGGGCGCACTCGATCGTGGTGATGCCCACCACGACGCCACTCATCAAGGTTGAGCGTACCAAGGGCTATGGTGCCGAGGTCGTCCTCTATGGCGACGTGTTTGACGATGCCAAGCAGCGCGCGGTCGAGCTGGCCGAGGAGCAGGGCCTCACCTACATTCCGCCGTTCAACGACACCACGGTCGCAACCGGACAGGGCACCATTGCCATGGAGATCATCCAGGAGCTGCCGCTGGTGGACACCATTCTCGTGCCCGTGGGTGGCGGCGGCCTTGCCTGCGGCGTCTCGACCTTCGCCAAGCTCTACAACCCCAAGATCCGCGTCGTTGGCGTTGAGCCCACGGGAGCGGCAAGCCTCACGGCGGCGCTCGAAGCTGGGCACGTGACGAAGCTCCCCGGCGCCAACACCATCGCCGACGGCACAGCCGTTCTCGAGGTGGGCGACAAGGTCTTCCCCTACCTGCAGCAGAACCTCGATGATGTTATCTGCGTGGACGATGACGAGCTGGTCGTCTCGTTCCTCGACATGGTCGAGAACCACAAGATGATCGTCGAGAACTCCGGCCTGCTCACCGTGGCAGCCGCCAAGCACCTGCCCGCCGAGGGCAAGCGCGTGGCGTGCATCCTTTCGGGCGGCAACATGGACGTCATCACGATGTCGAGCGTGGTACAGCACGGGCTCATCCAGCGCGGGCGCATCTTCACCGTGAGCGTGCTGCTCCCCGACCGCCCCGGCATGCTGGTGCGCGTGGCCAGCGTCATCGCAGAGCAGAACGGCAACGTGATCAAGCTCGAGCACAACCAGTTCGTCTCGACCAACAGGAACGCCGCGGTGGAGCTGCGCGTGACGATTGAGGCGTACGGCGAGGAGCACAAGGCGCAGATCGTGGATGCCATCCGCGAGGCCGGCTTCAATCCCACGCTGGTACAGACGTCACTGTAGCGTACTGCGCACACGCTGCGCTGCATTCGAGTTGCAAGAAAGCGCCCTCCGGCGACGGGAAATCGCCGGAGGGCCTCAAATGTTGCAACTCTCGCCAAATACGCGCTTCCGGCGACCGGACACGCCCCCGTCGCCAGCGGCACGTCGCCCCTACAGGTACTCAACCACCTTGTCGCCCACGGCGGCGGTGCCCAGGACGTGGTCCGCCGGCGTGGCGTCGTCGGCGAGGAACCTCGTGTTGGCGTCATCCCGTAGCGCACACCTGAGCTTGGACAACGTCCTCGCGCCGGCGATGGTCGACCCTTCGACGCTGAACGAGAGGATGTACAGCTCGCCACCCTCCGCCTCGTAGGTGCCGACGGCGCCACGCGTCACCCCGAGGGGCAGCTCCTCGCTGAGGAACCGGTCTTTGACCTCGGCGCTTCTGATGAGGTACGTGAGCTGCATCAGTACGGCCCCATGAACTTCCCGCCATCGAGATGGATCATGTGGTCGGGCGCGTCGGCGCACCATGCCTCGGTCTCCCACGCGAGGTCGCCGAGGTAGCCCTGCATGACCTTCCTGCTCGGGAAGCACGAGACGTAGACGATCGGGTGTCCGTAGTCGCCGAACAGCTCGATGAGCTCGTGCTTCCTCGTGACGTCCACCGGGCCGTGCGTCGAGCACGCCTCCATGAGGTAGAGCCAGCCCTTGTCCTCGCGCCAAACGATGAGGTCGGGCTCTTTGCCGCGCTCAGGCAGCTTGACCCCGATGCGTTCCAGCGTCTCGGCATCGACCGTCTCGTCGACCTTGCTCGTGTCGCCGACGTAGAGCACCTTCCCGCCCGGTGCGAAGCGCGGGCAAAACTCCTCGACCATCGCCTTGATCAGCACGTTCTGACCGCCCGCCGAGAGCTTGACCTCGGTGCCGTCCGGAAGCGTGACCGGAACCTTCGCCATCTCGCGACGCTCGGAGCTGTACTCGACCCATGTGGTTATCCCCTCGAGGCAGATCTCGAGCTGGTCGGGATACCATGATGTCCCGCACCATGTCACGAGGTCGAGCGTGTCGAACGTGAGCCGATAGTTCCACTTCGGGGAGTTGATCGGGCGCGTCGGGTCATCCGCGTTCTCCTCGACGATGCCGACCTGCACGAACTGGTGCAGCGTGAACCGCCGGATCGTCTCACGCGTGTTCGGCTTGTACTCGACACCGAACGCCTCGGCGATTCGGTCCATGATCGTGCGTATACCGTACATCTCGTTCGTCGCGCTGCGCCAGTCGTCGCCGGGCTTGAGATGCGCGAGCGCGAGCAGCACCATCGCAGAGCGCTCGTTGCTGCGCTCGTCGTCCATGCCGAGGTCGCGCAGCAGCTCGCGCGCGCCCTCGACGCTTACGGAAGGACCGATCGACACAGCCCGTCCACCTCCTCCTGCGTGAGGCCGAGCGACCAGCGCCCGCCCAGCTCGATCAATTGCCTCGCGCTCGGCACGGGCATCGCGTTCAGGTCGCTCGCGTTGACCTGCGTGCTGCCCGAGCGCGCCCGGAACCACGCGTCAACCTCGCTCGACGAGAGCCACAGCTCGAGGCCGCGCGCGAGCGCCGGGTCGAGCGGCACCGTCTTTCTCGGCGTGCCCGCGTGGACGTAGTTCAAATGGTTCTCGAGCGCCTGCGGCTCGCCGAGGTCGAGAACGTGCGCCTTCACGCGGTGCGACTCCTCCTTCGACGAGAACCGCTTCACGACGACGTAGCTGCCAGCGGGTATGAGCTGCTTGGCGAACCTTTCGCTCGAGCAGTCGATCCACTGGGGTTTGTAGTTGTCGATGGGGTGCGCGAAGCCCTCCGGCGTGAAGTTCCGCGCGTAGATGAGCCGGTTCAGCCCCGGCTCGTAGTCGCGTCGCAGCACGTCGCGCGAGCGAAAGTCCACGACCTTGCCCGTGCTCGCGCAGAGCCCGGACGCCTTGAGCGTCGCCATGCCGTCGAGCGGACCGCGTCCGGCGGGCGTCACGCGCACCGCGAGATCGCCTCCTGTGTCCACGAGCTCGTCGAACGGGTACTCGCGGACGATGGGCTCGCCGTCCTTCACCTGCGACTCCGACACGCGGACGGTCGGTGCCTGCGGCCGCTTCGAGAACCGCACGAGCATCGTCTCCTGCAGCACGTTCGTATCGGAGAAGATCTCGGTCCGCGAGCCGTAGACGTGCATCGCGTCGAGCGAGCACGTGGACAGTGCCCATGCCCGGAACTGCTGGAAGTACTGCCCGTTCGTCCACGAGCGCGGCACGATTGCCACGCACTCGCCGCCAGGCGCGAGAGCCCACAGCGCGACCATCATGAACGCCGAGTACAGGTTTGGCGAGCGCGCCGGGAGGCCCGCCTGCCGCACGTCGCCGGCGGCCATCTTCCTGTACGGCGGATTCAGGATAACCCGGTCGTAACCGGGCCCGATCGGTACCATGAGGGCGTCGCCGACCACCATGCGATGGGGGATCTCGAGCTGCGACAGCTCACCGTCGCAGATGCGGGCGAGCTCGTGGTCAAGCTCCACGCAGTCGACGTCGACCAGGCCGCCATAGCGCTCGGCGAGTGCAACCGAGAGGATGCCGGTTCCCGCACCGAGGTCGAGGCAGCGCAGCCTGCCACCGTCCGCGTCGGAGAGCATCGACGCGGCGAGGTGCGCCGTCTGGTACGGCGTAAGGTACTGCGAGTAATCTGAGCGCGCGGCGTCGCCGGTCGTCGCGACCACGTGCGACCTCGTCTCCTCCGCCATCAGCAACGCGCTTGCGACCATGCGATTACCTCGGTTTCGAAAATCATCGGTTTCCCTGTTCGGTGGACAGTCTACCGGACCGTCCGGACATAAATTGAACCGAGCGTAAAAGTCCAGCGTAACAGCGGATTTCAGATTTAAGGGGTCTACGAGCACGTAGAAGCCCCGCCGCTCCTCGGTGCATATCCCGAGTGAGCGACGGGGCTTTGAAACACTGTCAGCGTCGCAGAAGGCTGCCTGAACCACCCGATCCGGCTATATCCAATTGGGATGCGAAGCTTGCTTCAGCCCGCCTGAGCCTTCTGAAGACACGACACCGGGCGTGAACCCCTGCCACAACACGTTGTGATGTTCCCAGCAATACAGCTTCGCGTCACGTTGCACGAACAGCTTACCGTACGTCGAACCCATCACATATGCCGTGTGCAACGTCCTCCGCGTGGGAGTTGAGGTTGGCGACACAACCATAGCAGCCGTCTCGAGGCGGTCTATCTCGTCACCAGCAACGAGGCGCTTCTCGCCAAGGCAACGGTAGCCGCTTCAAGCCCAGCAGGGCCTACGGCTGTCCTTAGAGCCTAGTGGCACAACACGCATCATGTGCATTTTGAGGCACCCCAAGCCATACGCTATAGTTCAGCCGATGTGCCCGATAAGCCATTGGGCGCATCCCTTCTTTTCCGTCGGTCGCCCACCCCCAATGGGCGGCCGACGGTTTACGTGACACTGCCCTAGAACAGGTCTAGCGCCCGTGGCGGTTTCTGCCGGTCGTGAGAATAGCTTACAAGCATCTCTGGTAGCTGGATATGGGTCGCAAGCTCGTGCGCAAGGCGCACCGCCCCTCGCGCGGCCTCGACACCCGGACCGCAGGAAACGAGAAGCCCGCAGGCCAGCTCACCAGTCGGAATACAGACCGCCGTGCCGCCCGCCATGTTTACGGACTTGCAGACCGCCTTGGAACGCACATGTGCCACCATGTCAGGAGCCACGCCGCCAAAGCCGCGAGGGATGGTCTCGTCCGCCGAAAGCACGTCAATAGGCCCCTCAAACGTCACCACACAGGCTAGGGGTTCACGTTCCCACAGAGCACCCAGCTCGGGCACAGTGCGCCTTCAATCATAGACGTCGGAGAAGGCGTAATCGGAAGCAGCAGGCAGGCCAGCCTCAGTGAGAAACCCATCTACCTTCTTGCGCATGTCTTCTCCGCCGGGGAGCAGCGTCGAACCAGCGACGGGTGCCACCACCCGCGGCAACGCACCACCCGCAAGCGACTCCCCACAGGCAAGCTCTGCGGCTGAAATTACCAGTCCCAAGCCCCTCCCGATGAATCCCACACCGCCTCGAAACACAAGTCCGTCCGTCGAACGCCCCTCGCCCGTTGTCAGAAGCCCCAGCCCCTTTCCCATGACGGCAAAAAGGTTTGTTGCCAGCGCCGGGGCAAGCACGCTCCCGCCGCCGTCGGTCCCCATGCAAACGTCGTTTACCCCCTTCAACACGTTTATCGGGCCACCACTGGTAGACCCCGTCATCGCCCTGTAGGTCAGCGGGTTCACGAGCTCCGTATCCACGCTTCGTCCAAGGTCGGCCTTGTGGTCAACGGTGAGCACGAGCCAATCGGGCGACAGGAGAAAACGGTCGAGAAGCTCTTGGGGCAGCCCAGCATCATCTTTTACGCCAAGGTACGAGAAGCCCTCGCACTTGTGCGATGCCTCCTCACGCGCATGCGGGTTTATCGCCACGACGGAGCGACCGAGGGCCCGGCCCGCCACCACGAGCCGGTCCTCGAGGGAAAGCGTCATCCCTAACCCCTGATCTGCGACCAGAAGCCCGTACCGTTCTCCGGCGAAGGACACCCAAAGTAGTCCGCCACCGTGGCGCCCACATCAGAGAGCGTGGCGCGCGTCCCGATGCAGCCCACCGGTGCCCCTTCGTGCGAGATAAGGAGAGGCACGTACTCGCGGGTGTGGTGCGGGTGCCCAATGGTGGGGTCGTTTCCGTGGTCTGCTTGGACCACAAGGACGTCCTCAGGTGCCAGCGATGCGCGAATCTGCCCGATGATGCCGTCAGCAATCGTGAGCTTCTCGGCGTAACCAGCAACGTTCTCACGATGTCCCATGAGGTCGGTCTCCTGCACGTTGGTGCAGATGAAGCCGCTGCCCGGCTGCCTGACCAGCTCCAGAGTTCGCGTCAGCACCTCAGCGGTATCAACAATGGACTCCGATTCGCCAAAGTGGTTGGCGCAGACGTCGGCCACCTTGCCCAGAAGGTGCACGTCAACGCCATGCTCCCCCAAGATGTAGGGCACCTGGACCTTCTCGTCGACGCCATAGCCCATGTGGATGCAGTGGTAGTCATCGTTATAGACGCCAGAAGCGGGCGCGTTCACGCCGATGAAGCCACCATGCTCCTCGACGGCGGCAAGCAGATTGCCAAGGTGGACGCCACGCCCGCCAAAGGTGATGACGCGCGGAGTCTTTGCGATGCCACGGACGATGCGACCGATCTTGAGCTCGGTGTCAAAATCCAGGTCATCGATGGCGGCGGTCACATTGAAGGCCTGACCAGGGTCACACTCGACATTGTCCGCCACGGTACAGGCATCATTGACAATGATGAAACGCATGCCAGATTTCTCGGACGTGTAAAAGTGCACCGAGAAGCCCTCTTTGGTCAGCGCCTCGGCAATCTCGTCAACTGCGACTTGAATAGGCTCGGTCAGCGGCACCGGCGGCTTGGTCCCCATGATCTCCTGGTGACCATAGAAGGTGTCTGCACCCTGATGCGTAAGGGCGCCGCGTCCCCAAGTGGCGCCAGGCGAGAAGGGTAGACCGGCAAACTCCTTGCCCGCCGCGTTCGCCAGGCCAAGTGCGGCCAGGTTTGGCAACGCCAGGCAAGGCGTGCGATCGAATATGTGGACGCAGGTATTGGCCCCAATGTCTGCCGGCCGGACCTCCGGAACATCGGGCATCTGTCCCACGCCAAAACCGTCCAGGACAATGATGACGAACTTTCCGCGCTTCTCCTGCATGAGTCCCCCTTCGATGAAATGGCTCCCCCGCTGATATCAAGGGAAGCCTATGACGAACTATCTGACACGACGCCCCTGGGTGTCGAAGATGCCCTCCAGGAACGGCTTTCCCTCCGAGAGGCCCGAGACCACCGCAACCTCGCTTCTGGTAACAAAGAGCTGCGTCCTGAAGCACATGAGAACCGGATCTCCAACAGGCAGACAGCGCGAAAGCTCGAAGTAGTAGTCAATGCTCTCGTCAGTGGGCGGAGTGACCTCCACACGGCATGCGGAGTCAATCGAGCTTCCAACCAAGGCGCCTTGTAGGTGCCCGCGGCGATAGTGCCCGCCGCCGTAGCAGTAGGAGACGTCACCCAGATCGTGGCTGACCTCGCTCACGTACGCGTAAGCAACCCCCTCGGGCTCACCGGGATGCGCGGCGTGATATGGCGTAGTGCCAGAAAGTCCGTGTCCAGGCTCCATGTGGGTGCCGCCCAAGGCAGCCACGATAGGCACAGAGTGAGCGCAGCTTGCGGACGGCATGTTGAGCTGGAGCCCATCGTAGCCGCGTGCCTCCAGCAGATCCGCTGCCTCGCGAACGGTTTGCGCGTTGGGCTGAGGCTCAAGCTCGCCGCTCTCTTTAGAGAAAAGCAGGCACGGGAAGGAGCAGACGCCAGCGATTCGAACGCCGCCGACCTTCTCCAGGGTATCAACCACCCTTCCAAGGCCGTCGACGGCAAAACCACCATACTGCCCCGAATAGAGGGTGTCGTCTTTGCCAAGGACACGCAGCATGATGGGCTGCACGAAACCCTGCTGCTCGGCCTCGGCGCCGATTTCCACGGCCTTCTCAACGGAATAGACGGTCATGATCTCGGGGCGTGCGGCCAGAATGCGCCCGAGCGCCGCATGCGGCGTCTGGACGAGATGGCCGACGTTTCCCAGGGGAACCCCCGCCTCGGCCATCACCAGGGCCTCGCGGAAATCCACGCACACGGCACCCGAGAGCCCCAGCTCCGCAAGACGCCGGCCAAGAAGCGGGTTTCTCCCCAGCTGCTTGAGCATGAAGTAGAGCGAGATGCCCGCCCCATCTGCGGCAGCCTTCATGATGGCCGCATTCCTGCAAACCATGTCAAGATCAATGAGGTAGGTGTCGGGAAGAATCTTGCCATCTGCCTCCCAAGCGAGTGCGAGCTCAGCTAAGGGACGATTTGTCTCAACCAGCCTGTCAAGAAACATGGACGCCCCCTAACCTGCATAGACCGCAGCAAGAAGCTCGCGGAGAATGCGGATGACGGTATCCGGACCAGAACGCATGACGTTAATGCGAATCATTCGCCGCTGCCAAGTGGGGTCCTTGGCACGAAACGTCGCGCTAATCCGATAGAACATGGGTACGAACTCATAGCGACTCTCGCAGCCCACAGGATGGGGTGCCGCACCATGGGAGGGTGCCAACGCCAGAACCTCATCAGCCACGTCCTCGTCAAACTCCACGAGCACCGCCTTGCTCTCGGCATTCGCCACATACGCAGCGCGCACATGCTCGAGCTCGCCATCGTTCAAGCGCTGGGCTACCTCGTGGCATGTGGCACCAGTAATGGAGAGCGCCACCGGAGCATAGACCAGGCCGCGCAACGCCGCCATGGCCTCATGACCCTGAACCTGCGATCCGCCGGAGTACTGCATACTGCGGATTTTCTCGACAAGCTCTTTCTTGCCAATGACCACGCCGACGCCTTCCGGACCCAAGACCTTGAAGCACGAGAAGGTGGCGAGGTCAGCCCCAAGCTGATTGCCGATGGCCATGACCTTGGTGGCAGCATAGTTGTCGTCCGTCACAATGGGCACGCCCCCCAGCGCAGTGCGAACCTGTTTGATGACGTGGCCGAGCTCATAGGAGTCATCCGGCTTCTGACGCGAATGCTGAACCAGGACGCCGGTAATCTGCTGCCTGTGGATCGCGCAAACGGCAGCTATGGAGGAGTCATCGTTAAAATCAGCCACTACGGTCTTGCAGCCCATGGTATCCAGAGTCACCTGTGTGGTCGGGTATACAGGAGCGTCATGAACCAGAATCGTAGTCCCCGGCTCAACGCAGGCAACAATAGCCCAACGAAGCGCCCCGGTACCGGCACCGCGCACGAGCACGGCATCCTCGGCATCAAAGGCCTCGGCGAAGACATGCTCGACCCGAATGGTCTGGAGCGGCCGGTTGGTGCCCTTGTGGACTCCCAGGTCCCCAAGGTCCAGCAGCTCCTCGCCCGCAAACGCGCGCGACGTCGCATCCACAACCTTGAACTGCAGGTCTCGCGCCTCCTCAAAGGTGCGGGAGTAGAGTGGATAGGTTTTCATTGCAGACCACCCTCGATGTCGAAGATGCGAGCCGGATTGCTCACCAGCATTGTGTCGATGTCGTCTTCGGAAAGGCCCGCCTCGCGCGCCATAGGAAGCACGCGGTCCATGACGGCGGTGTAACCAAAGCCTCCCTTACCATGCATGTAGGACTGGCGTGAGATGTCCGTTGACAGGACGATCTGCCCAGCAAAGCCCTCTGCGGCGAGCACGGCAAGATCCTGGGCACGTCTCTCATCGGCAAGATAGGCGATCTTGCCGCAGGTGTCGAAACCAATGTTCACGCCACGTGCCAAGACGCAACGGTAATAGTCGAGATTGTCGGCAAGGTCAAGGTGGCCAAGAACAACTTTCTCGGGCTCCATGCCAGCCCCAATCAACAAGTCGGCCTGCTCGGGAGCCATGCACCCGAGCTGACAATGTGTGGTCACGGCACAGCCGACCTCGGAGGCAACGTGAGCTGCGGCAACCATGACTTTGGTCTCCGACTCCGTTATCTCGGTCTTCTCCCCCGCGACTTCGCCAATGACGCCCGGCTTGATGTCAGTGCCGTCGATTCCCTCGGCAAACTCATGGCGAAAGGTGTCCTCGATTTTTGAGACCGGAGCCTCCTTGAGCCACGCGGGATGGTATTTCTCCAGGTAAAAGCCAGTAGAGCAGATAATATTGAGTCCGCTTGCACGTGAGATCTCAACAAGCGCACTCACATTACGGCCCATATCTATGCAGCTGACCTCAACCACACTGTCTACACCAGTAGCATGCAGGTGCCCCATCTCCGAGCGTACAAGCGGAGAGTCAGTGAAGATGGAGTCCTCATCGCCACGAACGCTGCCGAGATCAACGGAGAGATGTTCGTGAGCCATCGTGACACCAAGTTTGGAGGTCTCAATGGGGCCGAGTACGGTCTGGATCATGCTTATGCCTTCCCCCCCCCGGCCTACAAATAGCAGGCGAGAAGAACGTTGGGGGCTTCTCGCCCCGCAGAATCGGCCCGCCGCCGAGAGAGGCGGCGGGCCTCAGGACAAAAGGTGCGATTACGCAGCAGCGAGGGCAACGAGACCGACGGCATAGAGCAGGTTCAGGATGATGCCAGTGCCCAGGGCGAAGACGGGGCCGATGGCCATGCGCATAATCTTGCGACCGGTGACCTCGTTCACGTAGAAAATGGCGGCGGCAATGGCAAACGCCAGAGCGGCGTTACCCACGGAGGTGCCCATCACGATGACGGCATTCAGAGAGCCAAAGAGAACGGCGAACTCAACGGTAGTACCCATAGCAGAGCGGATGTTATCCGCGGCATCACGAAGGCTGGGGAAGCGGCCGAGCTGCCTACCGATGACAGACAGAAGCATAACCTCGCAGAAAATAATGGCGGCACCAAGGACGGCGGCGACAATCGGGTTCGGAGAGAGGTAGCCAGCAACGTAGACGAAGGTGAAACCCGCAACACCGTAGACGCCAGTGGTAATGGCCGTGACGGCAATCAGCGGGATGAAGCTAATGCCGCGGAAGAGCTCGTTGACGGCAGCAGTCTGAATCAAGCCGGCGGCATCAGCGCCCGCAGTGTAGTAGGCGTCATGCAGGTTGAACATAGAGACAGTAGAGCCGGCAAACAGGTGCAGGTTGCAGACCACGGCAATGAGGGCACCACAAATCATCAGGAACGGCACGTTCTTGCGGATGCGCGCGACACGCTCGGTGAACACGTTGTCCTCGAACTCGCCAGGACCGTCCTTCTTCTCCTTGCTGTCCTTAATGATGCAGAAGATTACGAGCGCAAGCACGCCAACAAGCAGGCACCAGGCATCGGCGCTAATGGAGGTCTGGGTGGGGCCGAACTTCCACATGGGGCCGACAACGCGGGCGAGAAGTGCAATGACGGCAGTGATGATTCCGCGCTTCCAACCAAACTGCATGATGATGGCAACAACGGGGAACAGGGCAAAGCCGGTCACGATGTAGGTGCCAAGCTGGCCAAGGGCCCCAAGGACGTCAACAGGCAGGAAGGTCAGGACGGCATTGATGCCGCCGAGGCCCACAAGGCACAGGACGCCCCATGCGGCTCCGGCAACAGCAGCCGACACCTTATTGGGGCAGAAGGCACCGATGATGTCGGTTGCAAGGAAAAGCAACCAGGGGTTGAGCAGGTTCGTGGCAAGGGCGTTACCGATGCCGACCGACGCGATGAAGCCGATGCAGAGACCAAAGACCGCCACACCGTACTCGGGGCGCGGCATGCGACCCTCAAGCATCTCTGGCACGAACGGACGAACGCCGTCGTTGAACACGGCAACTCCAAGATGAGAGCAGAGAGCCGTCATGGCGCAAAGTGCGCCGACGAGCAAAATGCTAAAAGCGTTGACTTCCATTGAGCACATCCCTTCTTTTCCGTTTCCTTCCGAGCGGCCTTATCCGCCCGGCGAAGCCTACGTGCATATGCGACACGGCCCCCACGACCTCGCCGCGCACGTCAGAGCGCGAGTTACTTTGCGCTAAGCGCTTCAATGAGCAGAGGCACCGTCTGGTCGATGGTGTCCACCGTCATACCGAAAACAACCTTGCCCTCGTCGACGAACTTCTTGATCTCGTCCAGCTTGGGGGTGCAGCCGTTCTTGCAGACCGTGCAGCACTTGGGATATCCCACCAGGCCAATCAGGATCGAGATGGCGGCGCCACCACCCGAGTTGCACGCACCGAAGTAGTAATCGACCTTCCCCTGCTTGATGAGCTGGGCACCCGTCATGTCGTTGGTGACGGTAACCTCCGCATCGGGAGCTGCCTTCTTGATGGCCGCCTCCATCTCATTTTTGTTGAGTCCACCGACCGCAATTCTCATTGCCCTCTCCTTTCTACCTGGTAGCCCGCGACATGAGCAGGCCACCTATATGCACAAGCACGAAGTCCCTCTCATCAGCCGAAAGGTCGTTCTCCATGGAGTCAAGGAGCTCATGCTGGATGCGCAGGGCCTCTGGATAGACTTCGCTGTCCACGACGTCAGAGATGATGTCGGCAGCGAGCGGATTGATCTTCTCGCCATCACGAGCACGTTTAAGCGCCGCTGCAACGTGAGTGATGAGCGTGCCCAGGACTTCGTCATCACGAGAGACCCCGCATTCGGAAACGAGAACCTCCGCAATCCTGTTGAGGTCACGCATGCCAGGGTCATCGACAAAGCCGCAGCTCCGGAGCACCTCGATCCTCTCGCTCAGCTCATCCATCTCTTCTCCCTACTCTTGTCCTCTGGGTTTAATCCCCGGTCAGTACCGCGCGGCCAACCGTCCTTCCATGACCTGCCGTTGGATGTTCTCAATCTTCTCGGCGCTCGCAAGCGAACGAATGAGCTGGCGTGAAAAGGGATCGTCCGCGCGAACGGCCACCACGGCACGGGTGTTTGAGTCCTGTGCGCCAAGGCCGCTCAGAGGACGTGTGGCAAGGCCTGAGGTCTTCATGTGAACATCGTCCTCGTTCCAGATGCCCACGTCGAGTTCGCCAGCCAACAGCATGTTCACGATATGCGTGTACTGAACAGGTACGTAATCGACCTGCTCATTAGCAAAGTAACGACGCGTGAGGCTGCTCTGGTCAACCGAAGACTCGTCGATTCCCACACGAGCGCCCGACCAGTCCGTCCTTGCGGCATCTGCGACAAGGAGCACGTGACGCCCAACGTAACTGAAGGAGCCGCAGGTCAAGGCCGCCTCAAGTTCAAAGCCAGCGCGGATATATTCCTCGAGTGCCATCTGACTCATAACGACGTAGTCGGTAGAGCCGTCAAACAGCATCTGAACGCGGGCCTCCGAACCACGCAGAAACGTGATGAACGAGCGCATACCTCCCTCATTGAACAACGTGTAGAGAGCCGTTGCCAACCCTTCGTAGCGCCGCGTATAGGGCAGGGGCATCGTACCCACAAGGTGCCGCCTACCGCAGGCGTCAGCAAGCGAGAGATAATCGACGGCCGTAAGCAGAGTTCCGTTCTGACCGTGCGCCTCCAAGGTTACGGCACCAGAGTCTTTCATGGCGGTAAGGGCCTTCTGGACGTTGCCGCGAGAAGCCCCACAAGATTCCTGCAGCTCAGAGACTGTAGGAATCCTCGTCCCCAGGGGAATGCCGCAGAGCTTAACGGCAACGCGTTGCGTGGTGATTCCCGCTTTGTTGAGCACGTCAGGCATCAGCTCCCCCTTTGGGCGGATGAATATACATTATTTTGTACATTCATTTCATAAGACGATAATGACTGTTTTGCGAGCGTATTCAAGGACTCCAGCGTTTAAGAGGTTGTAAACGGTCGATTTCTTGGTGTCAGTGGCAAGAGGGGGTAAGAAGGCAGCACGTCACTCGACTTTGCCGCCCCTCGATCTTATACGACAAGCTGGCATGTTATTTTAATTCGAATTTATATATTCGCAGGCAGTTGGCAAGGTAGACTCATCGGCCAAGCGTTTTGTCTATACAAGATCGAAAGGCAGGATGCACAGGATCGTAGGGGACCGATACGCGTACAGACAAGCTGCCCGCACGGCGAGAAGACCGTGCGGGCCACAGCTAGATGCTCTAAACCAAGTTCTCGGTGTCTAGGCGAGGGCGGCAACCACCTTGTCGCCCATCACTGAGGTGCCCAGCACGTGGTCCGCCGGCGTGGCGTCGTCGGCGATGTCGCGGGTGCGCCAGCCCTCGTCGAGCACGCGCTCCACGGCAGACTCGACCCAGCCAGCCTCCTCGGTCATGTCGAAGGCGTAGGCGAGCATCATGCCCACGGAGAGGATCTGCGCCAGCGGGTTGGCGATGCCCTTGCCGGCGATGTCGGGTGCGGAGCCGGCGGAGGGTTCAAAGAGCGAGACGCCGTCGCCCAGGCTCGCAGACGCCAGCATGCCCAGTGAACCTGTGATCTGTGCGGCCTCGTCGGAGAGGATGTCGCCGAACATGTTCTCGGTCACCACGACGTCGAAGTCGGCGGGCCTGTTGATGAGCTGCATGGCGGTGTTGTCAACGAGCAGGTCCTCAAGCTCGACCTCGGGGAACTCCTCGTCATGGACCCGGTGCACCACCTCGCGCCACATGCGGGAGGTCTCCAGCACGTTGCGCTTGTCGACGCTCGTCACCTTGTTGCGGCGCTTGCGGGCGGCCTCGAATGCCTTGCGAGCAATGCGCTCCACCTCGTACTCGCGATACTCCATGACGTCATAGGCGCGCTGGCCGCGGGCACCGTTGGCGCCGGCACCCTCCTCGTCGTAGAAGCGCTCGCGGTGGCCGAAGTAGATGCCGCCCGTGAGCTCGCGCACGAGCACCATGTCGACACCGCGGATGATCTCCGGGCGAAGCGTGGAGGCCCCGGCCAGGGCGTCATAGATCTTGACGGGGCGCAGGTTGGTGTAGAGGCCCAGCCCCTTGCGGATGCCGAGAAGCCCCTGCTCCGGACGCGGCACCGCGGGATCGGTGGAGTCCCACTTGGGTCCGCCCACGCTGGCGAGAAGCACGGCATCCGCAGCGCGTGCGGCCTCGAGGGTGGCGTCGGGAAGCGGGTCGCCGCAGGCGTCGATGGCGGCGCCACCGATGAGCCGGTCATCAAACGTGAACTCGACGCCGGCCTTCTCGCCTACCGCGAGAAGGACCTTCTTGCCCTCTGCCATGATCTCCGGGCCAATGCCGTCACCCGGGAGCGTGCACACGCGATAGGTCGCCTTGGCCATGCCTACTCCCCCCTCTTCTCGGCAAGCACGCGCTTGGTGCGCGCGACG
This sequence comes from Tractidigestivibacter sp., assembly GCF_057241865.1. Lineage (NCBI taxonomy): Bacteria > Bacillati > Actinomycetota > Coriobacteriia > Coriobacteriales > Atopobiaceae > Tractidigestivibacter > Tractidigestivibacter sp. The sequence continues at coordinate 26,486 of NZ_DBHHPX010000016.1, read as the reverse complement.
AGGCCACCCTCGCTGATGATGTCCTGGATAAACGCCGGGAACGGCTGGGCGTGGAAGACCGCACCCGTGGTCTCGTCGGTGATGGTGCCGGTATCGGCATCAACGCTCACGACGTCGCCATCGGAGATGGCATCCGCCGCCTCGGGGCACTCCAGGATGGGAAGCCCCATGTTGATCGAGTTGCGATAGAAGATGCGAGCAAAGCTCTTGGCGATGACGCACGAGACGCCCGCCGCCTTGATGGCCACGGGCGCGTGCTCGCGAGAGGAGCCACAGCCAAAGTTCTCATCGGCCACGATGATGTCACCCGGCCTCATGCGCGAGACGAAGGTCTTGTCGAGGTCCTCGAGGCAGTGCTTGGCAAGCTCAGCCGGGTCGGACGTGTTGAGGTAGCGGGCGGGAATGATGACGTCGGTGTCGATGTCCCTGCCGTAGCGGAAGACGGTTCCTCGGAACTGCATGGGTTTCCTTTCTAAGAGGAGGGGTGGTGGGTCTCTCCGCCCCGCTCGGACATTCTCGCGCAAGGGACGCGCTGCGAAACTCGCTGGGCGGAGAGACCCACCACCGCCCACTATCGAAACTACGCACAGGCAGAGGAACCGTCTTTCGCGTCAGGGCCGTGGCGGAACCTCCACCCGCTGGAAGAGCAAAAAGCACAGAGGAGCAAAGCCGAGAAGAACGCGCTGCAACAAACAGCAGGCAAGAGAACCGGCTGCTGGGACGCCCGTCGCCGGCCTTGCAACCAGCGAGGGGCGGGCGCTTTGTCGCTGCGCGAGTTCTTGGCGAAGCCAAGCTGTCTGAGCGCAGCGGCAATGCGCCCGCCCCCCTCCCCGCTACAAGTCGCTCGGCAGCGCGATATGGCCGGCGACGGCCGATGCGGCGCAGACGGCCGGGCTCGCCAGGTATACCTCGCTCGTCGGGTCTCCCATGCGGCCGACGAAGTTGCGGTTGGTCGAGCTCACGCACCTCTCGCCTGCCGCCAGGATGCCCATGTAGCCGCCCAGGCATGGTCCGCAGGTAGGCGTGGAGACCACGCAGTGGGCGTCGATGAAGACGTCCATCAGCCCCTCGTGCACGCACTTGAGCCACACGCCCTGCGTGGCCGGGATCACGATGCAGCGCACGTTATCGGCCACGGTGCGGCCGCGCAGGACCTCGGCCGCCGCGCGCATGTCCTCGATGCGGCCGTTGGTGCAGGAGCCGATAACAACCTGGTCAATGGCAATGTCGCGGCTCTCGGCCACGGGATGCGTGTTGGAGGGCAGGTGCGGCCACGAGACCTGCGGCACGATGTCGGCCGCATCGATCTTGATGACCTGCCTGTAGCCTGCACCCAAGTCGGGGTGGCACTCGGTCCAAGGGCGCTCGGTGCGGCCGGCAAGCCAGGCGCGCGCCACGTCGTCCACCTCGAAGAGCCCCGCCTTGCCACCGGCCTCGATGGCCATGTTGGCAATGGTCAGGCGGCCCTCCACGGAGAGGTCGCGGATGGTCGAGCCCGCAAACTCCATGGCGCAGTAGAGCGCGCCGTCCACGCCAATCTGACCAATCACATAGAGGATGACGTCCTTGGCGCTGGCACCCGCCGGGAGCTTCCCGTCAATCTCGAAGCGGATCGTCTCGGGAACCTTGAACCAAGCACGCCCGGTAGCCATGCCCACACCGGCATCCGTGGAGCCAACGCCCGTGGAAAACGCGCCGATGCCGCCATACGTGCAGGTGTGCGAGTCCGCGCCAATCACGAGGTCGCCCGGGCCCACGATGCCCAGCTCGGGGAGAAGGGCGTGCTCGATGCCCATGCACCCCTGCTCGTAGTAGTGGGTGATACCCATCTCGTGGGCAAAGTCACGCGTGACCTTGGTCTGCTCGGCGCTCTTGATGTCCTTGTTGGGACTGTAGTGGTCCGGGACGAGGAAGATCCTCGTGGGGTCCCACACCCCAGCGCCAATCTCGCGCACCGTCTTGATGGCGATGGGCGCCGTGATGTCGTTGGCAAGCACGCCGTCCAGGTCGCACTCGATAAGCTGGCCGGGCACGACCTCCTCGAGGCCCGCGTGGGCTGCAAGCACCTTCTCGGCCATGGTCATGGGACGTGCCATGTCTCTCCTTCCGTAGGGCCCGCGCCGCCTCCTCTCCCCAGCTCACTTCGTTACGCTCGGAAGTCGCTGGTCGAGAGGGACAGCGCCGGCGGTAGCTCGACGCAGGCGTCTACTGAGAGAGAATCTTACTCGCAAGTCAATCGACGCGTCGCTTTTGTCCCCGCTTGGTAACGCAAGCCATGGCTCGGCTGCTTGCGAGACACCCCAAACTTGACGCCCCCAATGAGGAGTCCAGACACAGCCACCTTCTCATGGACCACTCCAGGCCTGGAACGACTGGCTTCTGCAACCTGTGTCGCCTCGGCGCCTTCGACACCGTTCTCCGCGACCGCGGGGATGGGGCGCGGACTATCCCGCAAGCTTCCGCTTCTGCGTATAAGAGCGGCCACAAGGTTGAATGGTACCGGGGAGTGGCGTCGGTACAGAGCTTCCCAGCAACCTCATGCGTTCACCGATGCGAAGGTGGGATTGGCAACGCGGACGGAGCCCGGGTAAGCCGCGCGCAGGCGCTCCCAAGCGACGCACACGCTCGCGGGTACCTCCACGTGAGCAATGAAGCCAGTGCCGCACGGGCCATAACCATGCTCGTCATCGGTGAGCCGTGCGACCTCGCCCATGAGCAGCGACAGGTAGTGACCCATGTCCCACATGCCCAGAAGGTCTCGGTCGTAGGCAAGCTCTTCTCCAGCCTCCCCCACGCGCGCAACGACTTTGGGATAAGGGCTCGCATAGTTCACGCGGCGGACGCCTGGCATCTCCTTCTCAATCTGTGCGGACATGCGCCGCTGCATTGTGGCGTCATGCACGATGACCATGCTCCTGCAGGAAACGCCTCGCTCGGCGAGAAGCGCACGGAGGTTCACCACGTTGGCCCCGCAGTTGGTGGACGCCGTCTCCAAGAGGTCGGCCGCAAGGCCGTGGCGCGTGCGCAGGTACGCATCGAAGACCTCGGCCTCCGAGGCGCCGTCGGCAAACTCCACGTCTGGGCAGAGCCCCCGTACGCTCGCGCGGAATGCCGGCGTCGTGTGGCCCGCACCACCCACGAGAGCGTAGGTCCGCGCGATTCCGGCGCGCATCCCCGCAGCGAGCTCGTCCGCCCCAGCAAGAATCGCCCCGCCAAAGAGCACGGCAACGTCCGCCTGCGACTTGCCGAGCACACGCTCAAGCTCACCGGGTACCAGCGCCTTTACGTCGCGCACGGCAACGAAGCCGGCGATCTCGTTCATGTCACGTGCCACCTGTGTGAGGCTCTTCTCGCCCATGGCACGTCTCACTTCCGCTCGTCGCATGCACAGGAGCCCAGCAGCACCTGTCGCAGCTCCACCACCGAGTCTGCAACCACCAACGCACCGACAGCCTCCAACTCGGCCGGCTCGGCAGCGCCACCATACGTCACGCCAACGCAGGGCACGCCGCAGGCTCGCGCGGCCTCCGCATCGAAGCGACGGTCGCCCACCATGACTGCATCCTCGGCAGAGACGCCCAGCTCGACGAGCACGCTGCGGATTGCATCCTCCTTGGAGAGGGACCCTTCCGCGTCCTTGCCCACGAGCGCGTCGAAGAGCCCCGCCACGCCGCAGTCGTCAAGTGCCGCCTCTAGGAACGTCTGACGCTTCGAGGACGCCACCGCGAGCCGCCGCCCCGCCGCACGCAGGTCAAGCAGCACGCCCGTCATCCCGTCAAAGAGCGGCCATGCGTCAGGCCCCAGCCGCTCGTAGCGGTCGCGATAGTCTGCTGTCACGGCTGCCGCCTCGGCGTCCGTCAGGTCGTAATACATCGAGAAGGCCTGCGGGAACGGCGGCCCCACCACACAGGACACGTCGCCCAGCTCCCCCTCGGGAACGCCGTGGGCTAGAAGCGCCGCGCGGGCCGTGGCAGTGATGCCACCCACCGTGTCAGCGAGCGTCCCGTCGAAATCAAAGATGACCACGCCTCGGCCCGAGACATCCGCATCAGCAGCGCCTCGAGTCCCAGGCTCCCTCTCGTCAGAGCCGGCGTCCATGACTACTCCTCCGCTACGTCCACGGCAAGACCGAGCTCGTCTGCCATCCGACGAATCTCCGCGATCTTCTCCACGCTCACGCGCGCTCCAGGCCCCAGCGGATAGTCCCGCCCGAGCGCGCGATATTTCCCCAGGCCCAGCTCGTGATAAGGCAGTACGTCCACTCGTTCGGCGTGGCGCAGCGAGGCAACCAGCTCCAGCCGGCGGCGCAGGTCATCCGTCTGGTCGTTGCAGCCGCCCACCACCACAAGGCGCACCCACAGGCGCTGCCCCAGCTCGTCCAGCCGACGCAGGTTCTCCAGAATGAGCTCGTTTCCCGTCCCGGTCCAGCGCCGGTGAAGCTCGGAGTCGGCCGTCTTCACATCAAAGAGCATAAGGTCGCACACGTCCGCCGCCTCGCGCATGGTCTCCCACGGCACGCTTCCGCAGGTGTCGATCGCGCACGAGACGCCCTCCGCACGCAGGCGGCGCACAAGCTCCAGCACGAACCCCGCCTGCGCGAGCGGCTCTCCCCCGCTCACGGTGACGCCACCTCCGCTCTCGTCATAGAAGTCACGGTCGCGCAGCAGGGCGTCCAGCGCCTCATCCACTCCCATCCAGTGGCAGCTTCGCTCGTACGCATCGAAGCGGCAGACCCCGAGGCACGCCTCCTTCATGCGCGATCGTTCTGCGTGCGCACCGTCCTCGCACACCTCGATCGTGGGATCCACCCGCGCACACGCCCCACAACGCTGGCAGCGCGCCCGGAAGTAGAGCACCTGCTCGCGCGCGACCATGCATTCCGGGTTGGCGCACCACGCGCAGCGCAGCGGGCACCCCACCATGAAGAGCGTGCTTCTCAGGCCCGGACCGTCCTTCGTGGAGTAGCGCTGGACGCTCGAGACAAGACCGCGCATGCCCCCTCCTTCTCGATAAAGACCCGACGCTCGAACCGAGTCGCCACAGCCCTACAGGCGGTTCTCCGTCCGCGCGATGATGGCCTCCTGCGTCTGCGGCATGAGCGAGACGAACTGCGCGCAGTAGCCCGCCACGCGGACGATGAGGTCGGTGTAGTTCGTCGGGTCCGCCTGTGCCTCGCGCAGGACCTTGCTCGAGACCACGTTGAACTGGTCGTGATAGATGCCCTTCTTCTGCGAGACGCGCAGGAAGCTCACGAACTTGTCGAGGTTCTCGTCGCCAGCAAGCGACTCCGGGATGAAGCGCATGTTAAGGAGCTGGCCCGCGGCCACCTTGGCGTTGGGGAGCTTGGAGACGGAGTTGATGACCGAGGTGGGTCCGCACGTGTCCGTGCCCTGCGTGGGCGAGCAGCCCTCGTTCAGCGGATCGCCGGCGAAGCGACCGTCCGGCGTGGCCCCCACCACAAAGCCGTTGGGGACGTACGAGGTGATGTTGCTCGTCGACATGGTGTAGCAGCTCACCTGCGGGCCTTGGCCGTACCGAAGCGTCTTGTAGCCAGGCAGCAGCTCGAGGTAGGAGTTAAAGACGTCAGCCACGATCTCGTCGACCTCGTCCATGTCGTTGCCGAACTTGGGGCAGTGGCGCACGAGCTGGTGGATCCGCGCGGCCTCCGGGCCCTCCCAGTTGGCACGCAACGCGTCCATGAGCTCGTGGAAGCTCACGGCCCCCTCATCAAAGACGAGACGCTTGATGGCCATGAGGGAGTTGCCCACGACACTCGACCCGATGTTGGACTGAGAGATCACGTCGTAGCGGCAGCCGCCCTCCTTGAGCGTCTTTCCAAGCTTCATGGAGTCCTGGATGAGAGAGCTCGCGAAGGGGTCGGCGTCGTAGGTCACGAGCTGCGCGTCGCAGGTGGCGTCACACTCAACCGCGATGTCGGAGTAGAACCTGAGGAACCTCTTCCACGTGGCCCACAGCTCGTCGTAGGAGGCGAAGCTCGACTCCCGCTCGTCCCCCTCGTTCACGGAGATCATGCGAATGCCCGTCTTGGGGTCGTAGCCGTTGTAGAGCAGGCACTCGAAGACCTTGCCCCAGTTGACGTAGGTCATGCCCGTGGCACGGTGACCGTACTTGCCAGGAACGCCCGTCTCCACGCAGCCGATGGGGCAGTAGTCGAGTGCGTCCTCGCGCGGAATGCCCAGGTCCTCCAGCCCCTTCACTGCCACGGCGTCGTTGAACATCGAGGGCATGCCGCAGCCCGTGCGGATGAGCTTGGCGCAGGCAGCGAGGTACTCGCGCGGGGAGTCTGCGTCGTAGCGCGCGGAGAAGTTGGGCTCGGCGAGCGAGGTCAGGTTCATGGCCTCGATGCAGAGGTAGGAGAGGTCGTTGGTGCCGTCCACGCCGTCCGGGCGGTAGCCGCCCACCACAAGGTTGGAGTAGAGCGGATAGCCTTGCGAGAAGCGCGTATGACCGTAGGGGCGCACCTTGTTGGCAGAGGAGTTCATGATGAACATGTGGGTCACGATCTCGAGGGCGCGATCGCGAGTGAGCGCACCGGACGCGAGGTCCGCCTCGTAGAGCCTCAGCATGTACTGGTCAAAGCGGCCGTAGCAGAAGGAGTGGCCATTGCTTTCGATCATCTGGAGCAGGTGGACCATGTAGCATGCCTCGGCGCCCTCCCAGAAGCTGCGCGCCGGTCCCTCCATCATCGTGGCCGCCATCTCGGACATCTGCGCGAGCTCGGAGGCGCGCAGGGGGTTCTCGCACGTCGCGGCCAGTTCGCCGAGCAGAACGGCATAGCGCTTGAAGAAGTCGAGCGCACCCTCCATAGAGATGCGCACGGACTCATAGAAGCTGCGCTGGTCGTCCGTGAGCGTCGGGTCCGCCAGGCGCTCCCCCGCCTCGTCGGCGAAGCTCCTCAGGCCACGTGCGAGCAGCATCTCGTGATCAGGCACGATGTGGCCGTCACCGCTCATGGAGATGCCGCCTCGATGGATGATACCCTGCCTCTCCGCCAGTCGAATCTCGTCCGTGAGCGTGGCCTCCACGGCGTCCGAGTGAGTGTTGCCGTGCCAGTACGGCGCAATCTCGCGCAGCGCGTCCTTGGTTGCCTCGTCAATCTGGAAGACGTCGCCCTCGCGCAGAGCAAACTCGTCCAGCTCGTCGATCACCCAGTCGATGGAGTACTCGGGATAGATCGGCGCACCGAAGTTCCTGCTCGACATGTTGCCAAAGATGAGGGAATCGTCCTCGACGTAGATGGTCATGTTGCGCAGCGTGTGCGCGAAGGCCTTGGCCTTCCGGACGATGTAGGGCTCGCCCTCCGTCTGCTTGAAGGACTCCGTGTAGAGCACCGCACGCTCGGGGCAGATGCTCGCCACGCGCTTCTCCATGCGATGCTGAAGACGACCCGTGCGCTCCCAGTCCACGTCCTTGTCCTCAGGCTGGTAGAAGAGAAACGGCTTCATAGCAACTTCCTCTCGGCTGAACCCGCATATCGTTACCATAAGAATACCCGGCCTCATGCGGGTAGACCGCAGAAGCCCAAAATTGTATTCTATGTACCATACATTAATCACTTTAGAAAAAGGATGCCATGGAAGCGCTCTCCCTCATCACCCAGAGACCGCTCGATGAGACCTCCGAGGTCCCGCTCTACCGCCAGCTCGAGGGCCGGCTTCTCTCGCTCATCGCCTCCCACGCCCTGGATGACGAGCCCCTTCCCACCGAGAAGGACCTCTGCACCGCGCTCGGCCTCTCGCGAGCGACTGTCCGGCGCTGCTTCGAGGACCTCGTCGAGCAGGGGCGCGTAGTGCGCAGACGCGGGCGCGGCACCTTCGTCACGAGAAGCACGGAGAACGGCCACGCGGATGTCTCCCTCAACTTCACCAAGCGCATGGAGGCGCTCGGACGCGTACCGACCTCGCGCGTGCTCGACCTCTCGACCGTGCCGGCACATGCGGACCTCGCTCGCTGGCTCGGCGTCGCCGAGGGCACTGAGCTCTGGCGCGCCGAGCGCCTGCGCCTCGCAGACGACGTCCCCATGGAGCATCACGTCGCCTTCGTCCCACGCGCGCTCTGTCCCGACCTCACGAAAGAGCGGCTCGCCTCCTCGCTCTACGCTCGCATCGCCGAGGAGTCGGGCGTGCTCCCCGCCACGGCAGAGGCCACGATCGAGGCCATCACGCTCGACGAGGCCGATGCCGAGCGCCTGACCGCTCGTCCAGGTGAGGCTGCGCTGCGCACCAGACGAATAACGTTCGATGCAGACGGGAAGCCCTTCGAGGCGGTCACGATCCTCTCGCGCGCGGACCACAACCGCATCATCGTCCACATGGGCGCCACCGCGTCGACGTTTTCCACGGAGAGCTTCTAGCGGTCCCCCGCCGCCCTGCCCTGCGCCTCGATGACGTCGAGGATGGCCATGACGTTCTTGCGAGCGCGCGACGTTCCCACGGCGAGAAGGGCGGCGCAGGGCGCACTGATGACGAGAAGCGCCACGCCGGTCACAACCGCCACCTGGCCGAGACCGCCCGAGAGGCCATAGCCCACGAGCAGAGTGCCGACGGCAAGCCCGGAATAGGCGAGGCGCTTCCATGTGTCCAGGCGATGGATTGCACGCACCTGTACGTCTGCCTCCTTGACCAGCGGGTTGTTTGACTCGCGGATCTTGCGGCGGAACTCGGACTCTGGCCTTGTGACCCTCTTGCGGCGTGCCACAGGCGCGCCCCCTCTCGGATGAATCGCAGGATGAGAAGGGGACGCCCGCGGCAGACGCCCCCAGGGGAGACCCTAGTACGAAAGCTGCGGGTTGAAGAGGCCCACGAGGACGCCCAGGAAGGCGATGCCCACGAGGATGAGCATGACCGTGGTGGCAGAGAGCTTCCTCTTGGTCATGAGCCACCAGCACAGCCACACGAAGGCCACGTTGAGCAGCCCCGGGTAGATGCTGTCGAGCGTGTCCTGCAGGACGAGGCTCGAGGTATCGGAGAACGTGATGGTGAGCGGCGTGGTGATGGTGATCCACGTGGCGGCCACGGCACCGATGACCATGGTGCCCACCATGACGATGGAGCTGCGCAGCGCCGCCGATGACGGACCGACGAGCGCCTCCACGGCGTTCTCGCCGAGCGCGTAGCCCTGGTCATAGGCGAACTTCATGCCAAACTGGATGATGAGGTTCCACGCCACGATGTAGAAGATCGGGCCAAGGATGTTGCCGCCCGTGGAGAGCCCGAGCGCGATGCCCAGCAGGATGGGGATGAGCGTGCCCACGATGAGCGAGTCCCCGAGACCCGCGATCGGACCCATGAGGCCGGCCTTGATGCCGACGATCGTGTCGTCGTCGATGGGCTCGCCGTTGGCGCGGGCCTCCTCGAGCCTCACCGTGAGGCCCACGATGATGCTGCCCAGCTCGGGTTCGGTGTTGAAGAACGTGGTGTATGTACGCAGCGACCTGACCTTGTCCTCCTCGCTCTCGTAGAGCTCGTCAATGACGGGGATCATCGACATGAGGTAGCCAAATGTCTGCATGTGCTCGTAGGTGAAGCAGGTGTTGGAGCACTGACTCCAGCGAAGCCATGACGAGAAACGCGCCTTCTTGGAGACCCTCTTGAGCTCAGCCATGTTAGATGTCCTCCTCTTCCTCTTCGTCGTCGCCGGGGGAGGCAAGAACGGGTCGGGCGTTCTTGACGGACTGGATCTGGTAGTTGATGAGCGCGAAGAAGCACGCGATCAGCGCCGAGGCGATGAGGTTGCAGCTCATGACCGCGGCGAGCGTGAAGCCCAGGCCGAAGCTGAGCCAGTCGAGCGGCTTGGCGATCATCTGCTTGCACAGGATGGCCACGCCAACGGCGGGTAGCAGCGACCCCACAGTGAAGAGGGTCTTCATGGGGATGCCATCCATGGGTAGGTAGGTCTGGATGACCCCCACGATGCTCGCGCCGGCAAGGTTTATGAGCACGGTGGGAAGGAACGAGAAGACCACGTGGCTGAGTGCAGGGAAGGCCACGTTCACGAGCGGGATGGTACGCTTGATCTGGGCCCAGTTGCCCTTCTCGATGACCTTCCAGCCGATGCTCTGCCAGATGAGGTTCATGTAGGAGGTGGCGTAGACGAGAATCGTTCCGATGGTGCCCACGGCGGCACCGAGCGCGGCGGCGAGGCCTGAGGCCTCAGCGGACATGGGGTCGAGGCCCTGCGCGCGGATGGAGAGCATGGCGAGCGGGATGCCGATGAAGTTGATGGCGCGCACGTCGGCCGAGACGGCGCCGCCCGGCGTGACAAGGGCGATGTAGACCACTTAAATGGCGGCACCGATTATGATGCCAGTCTGGACGTCGCCGAGGATGATGCCCACGATGAGGCCGCCGACGAGGGGCCGACCGATCGTGTAGTTGCCGACAGGATAGCCGGCGAGGGGGATGAACGATCCCAGGCATGCGAAGATGCCCAGCAGGATTGCCTGGAACAGGCTGATTTCCATATGGATACCTCCTTCTTCAGATGCTTCCAGTGGCAGGGGCTGGGGTTAGAGCCCGAACTTCTCGCGCAGGGTGCTCCAGTGGCCAATCGCGGCCTCCTTGACGAGCGCGAACAGGATGTCGTAGCCAGCCTCCGAGATGGCCTCGAACGCCTCGGCCTCCTCCCGCGTGATCGACTGGTTGTTGCCGAGCCTGACGGTGCCGGGGCGATCGGACTGCGGACCCACGACGACGGTCCTCACCTCGGAGGGAACAAACCCCTCGTCCACGAGGATCCTCTTCATGTCGAACGGGCTCTTCGTGATGAGGAAGTAGCGCGAAGCGCTCTCGATGACCTGCCGGCGCTTCTCGAGGAAGTGCTCCATGGTCCAGACGAAGACCTTCTTGTCCGGGGCGGCACCCTTGAAGGCCTGTCTGAGAACCTTGTTCGACGCCGCGGCGTCGTTCACGGCAATGATGCCGTCGCAGGGGTACTCCATCGACCAGCGGGTGACCGTCTGTCCGTGCACGATGCGGTCGTCTACACGTACGAACGAAATCATTGCTTGGCTCCAATCCTTGCTGCTTGCTGGTAGCGGATCTGTGACACGCCCGGCTAGGGACGACCCTGGCTCAGAGCTCCTCGTCGTCCTCGTCCTCCCCCTCGTCTTCGGCGAGCATGTCTTCGAGGGAGAACTCGGAGACGGCCTGCCGGCCCCACTCCACAATCACCTCCCCCATGGAGTCAGCGTCGAGGCCCCCGTCGATGCCCTCGCTCATGGCCGCCATGACCATCGCGAGGTTGAGGCCTCCAAAGGCACGCGTGGTGCCGAGAAGACCGCGCTCGTTGATGACGTTGAGCGCGGTGGTGAGGGGGGAACCGCCGATAAGGTCGGCAAACACCCAGAGGCGATCTCCCGCCTTGACGTGGGCGACTTTGGCGCGGACGCGTTCTGCGTAGACATCGACAGCCATGCCGTCCTCGAGGCTGACGCTCATGAGGTCGTCCCTCTCGCCAAAAAGCATGCGCATGACGCTGTGGACGCCCGGTGCCATGGTCCCGTGGCTCACGAGCAGAAGGTAGTTCTTCACGTTCGACCCCTCTCCCTGATGTATTCTTCGTCATGTACTCTACATTCAGTACAAGTAGTACATTTAGAATATTGGGGTGGGAGCTGAGTGGCTTCCAGGCCGCATGTAAAATCTGTAAGTACTGGATATTGAATACATATCGACGGCGAACGGTATGAATTCGGCCGCGAGCGCGGATGATGGGAAAGACGATGCATTCACGCTCTCGATGAGGAGCGTTTCTTCGGCTTGGGTTGTCTGCAAGTCCCTGTTGAAAGAATGGCCACCCCGCCACCCGTCCTCCTGCTGGACGAGTGGCGGGGTGGCCTTCCCGATAGATGTGCGGCGAGTTGGAGGTCACCACGCCACAGGGTGCCGTTGCGCCCGAGTCTATGCGAGCATTCCCTCAACGGCGGCGACGATTCCCGCCGCATCGAGGCCGTACTTGTGGAGCAGGTCCACGGCCGGCCCGGACTCGCCGAAGACGTCGTTCACGCCCACCTTGCGCACGGGCACGGGGTCATCGGCCAAGGCTGCCAGCACGGCATCACCCAGGCCGCCAATCACGGAGTGCTCCTCGGCCGTGACAACACGCCCGGTCTTGGCCGCGGACGCGCGCACGAACTCCTCGTCGAGCGGTTTGATTGTGTGAATGTTGATGACCTCGGCGGAGGTGCCCCTCTTGGAGAGCTCGTCAGCGGCGGCGAGCGCCTCCGCCACCATCAAGCCCGTTGCCACGATGGTGACATCGGCGCCCTCGCGCAGGACGACGCCGCGACCGAGCCTGAACTCATAGGTCTCCGGGTCATTCACCACGGACACCGCAAGGCGGCCCAGTCGCACGTAGAACGGCCCGTCGGTCTCGTAGGCCGCACGAATCGCGGCCTTTGCCTCTATGTCATCAGCCGGCGAGACGACCGTCATGCCCGGAATCGCACGCATCAGGGCGATGTCCTCGTTGCATTGGTGGGTGGCACCGTCCTCTCCCACCGAGATGCCGGCATGCGTGGCGCAGATGTTGACGTTGAGGTGCGGGTAGCCCACAGAGTTCCTGATCTGCTCGTAGGCGCGTCCCGCGGCAAACATCGCAAAGGTCGAGCAAAAGACCTTGTGGCCCGCTGCCGCGATTCCCGCGGCAACGCCCATCATGTTGCCCTCGGCGATGCCGCAGTCAATGAAGCGGTCGGGGTACGCGGCCTTGAACTTGCCTGTCTGGGTCGCGGCGGCGAGGTCGGCGTCGAGCACCACGAAGTCGTCCTTCTCGGCTCCCAGCTCCACGAGCGCCTCGCCGTAGCTCTGGCGGGTCGCGATCTTCCTCACACCTGCCATCCTAGAGCTCCTTTCCCGCAGCATCGAGCGCGGCGAGAGCCTGTTCGAGTTGTTCGTCGTTGGGGGCCTTGCCGTGCCAGCCGACCTGCCCCTCCATAAAGGGCACGCCCTTGCCCTTGACGGTCTCTGCCACGATGCACGTCGGACGGCCCTTCATGGAGCGCGCCTCCGCAAATGCGGCTCGGATCTGTGTCATGTCGTTGCCGTCCGCGAGCTCGACCACATGGAACTTGAAGGCGCGGAACTTGTCCGCGATGGGCATGGCGGAGTTGACCTCCTCGATGGTGCCGTCGATCTGCAGGCCGTTGTGGTCCACGACCACGCAAAGGTTGTCGAGCCCCAGGTTGCCCGCGAGCATCGCGGCCTCCCAGACTTGACCCTCCTCGAGCTCACCGTCGCCGAGAATCGCATAGACGCGGTGCGGCTCACCCCAGTGCTTGGCAGCGAGCGCCATGCCCACGGCAGCGGAGACGCCCTGACCGAGGGATCCGGTGGACATGTCCACGCCCGGTGTGTCGTTCATGTTGGGGTGACCCTGCAGGCCACTACCCACGTGGCGCAGCGTAAGCAGCTCCTCCCTAGGGAAGAAGCCACGCTCGGCGAGCGTCGCGTAGAGGCCCGGAGCAGCATGCCCCTTGGAGAGCACGAGACGGTCGCGGCCCTCCCAGCGGGGTTCCTCGGGTCGCACGTCCATCTCCTCGAAGTAGAAGTACGTGAGTATGTCCGCCGCGGAGAGCGAACCGCCGGGGTGGCCGGACTTGGCTGCATGGGTTGACCGCACGATGCCCTTGCGTACCTCGATGGCAACGCGCGCAAGCTCGTTGTCTGTCATCTCAAGCCTCCTCCTCGCTACTGTGCCGCAACGACCTTTGCCCAGTCGGCATCGAAAGAGGCCATGCCGGCATCGGTGAGCGGATGGCGCACGCACTTCTTGAGCGCGGCAAACGGCACGGTGGCAATGTCAGCACCGAGCAGCGCCGCCTGGGTCACGTGCCAGGGCGTGCGGACCGAGGCAGTGATGATCTCCGGACCACCTTCCTCTTCCCAGTAGCCGTAGTCGAAGTTCTTGACGGCGGTGACCACGGTCTCGAGCTGCGCCAGGCCGTCCTCGCCCGTGTCGTCAAAGCGGCCCACGAACGGGCTGATGTAGCGGGCGCCTGCGCGAGCGGCGAGCAGGGCCTGCGGCGCGGAGAACACGAGCGTCATGTTGACGCGAATGCCCTCGGATGCAAGCTGGTGGGTCGCAGGCAGGCTCTCCTCACAGATGGGAAGCTTGACCACGATGTTGGGCGCCAGCGCGGCGAGTCGGCGGCCCTCCTCGATCATGCCCTCGGTGGTCTTGGCCTGGGACTCGGCAGAGACGGGCACGCTCTCACCGACGATCTCGCAGATCTTGACCATGTGCGGCTCAAAGTCCGCGAGCTTGCCACCGGTCTTGGCGTAGAGGCTCGGATTGGTAGTAACACCGGAAAGGATGCCCCACTCAGAAGCGGCCTTGATGTCGTTCAGGTCAGCGGTATCGATAAAGAACTTCACTGCTCTTCTCCTTCTCCCTTGGTCCTCTTAGCCAAGCTTGTCCGCATTGATCATGCGTGTGTTCACGACTTCCCGCTTGACCACAAGACCCGGCGTGTTCTGCGGCTCCTCGTCCAACAGGCGCTCGACGATGCTCATTGCGGGTCCGAGCAAGTCGACCGAAGCGATGCCGCGACGATTGAGCTCGTCTCGGATCTCCGAGCGCAGACGCTCGTCGAGCACCGTGTGGAAGACGGCCGTCTTCTCCGGATCTGGCACGTAGCGATCCAGGTAGCGACGCACTTGACCGACCGTGCTCACCCGGGCGAGCGTGCTGATGCCAACTCGCTTGTACGAGAACTGCACGACGGCAGAGCTCACCACCTCGCGTGCCGTCGTGCCGCGGGAGTCAGAGATGACGTGCAGCGTGAGGAAGTCCGGGGCGGCTTCGTGGGCATCATCGGTCTTCTCGCTCATGGTCGTACCTTTCTCAAACGTGGGTGAGCTTATACAAGGCGCGGGGCCGGATTGGGGGTACCGGTCCCGCGCACGTGCGGAATCTCAGGCGCTATGCGAGGTTCTTGGCCTGAGCGGGCGTGCAGTCCAGGACGACCGGGGTGGAGCGGAAGCCAACGCCCATGCGATCGATGCCCATGTCGATGAGCTCGAGGAAGTGCTCACGGGTGCGGATGCAGCCGGAGCCCTTGACCTTGATCTCGCCGTTAGCGGCATCCATCATGAGCTTGACCACGCGGGGGCTCGCGCCCTCGTGCTCAAAGCCGGTGACGAAGCCCGTAGAGCTCTTGATGAAGTCGGCGCCGGCCTCGACGGCACAACGGGTGCCGTCGATGATCTGCTCGTCGGTCAGGGTCTCGGTCTCGATGATGACCTTCACCTCGGCGCCGTGCTTGTGGCAGACCTCGACGACCGGCTTCAGGTCCTCGACGACCTTGTCGTGAAGGCCGGAGCGCAGCCAGCCGAAGTTTGCCACGATGTCGAGGTCCTGGATGTTCCACCTGGAGCAGTACTCCTCGGCGAGCATGGCCTTGGCCTCGGTGGTGGCGAGGCCAAAGGGAAAGTCGCAGACGACGCAGAGGCCGGTGTCGGTGCCCTCGACCATCGGAGCAACGATGGGCAGGCTGGCCGGATTGATGCAGATGGTAGCGCAGCCAAAGTCGATGCCCTCCTGGGCGTACTTCTTGATCTCGTCGACGGTGAACTCGGGCTTGAGGACGGACTGGTCGATGTAGCGGGCGAGCTCCTTGACGCTCATCTCGGCGGCCTTCTTAGTGGGCTTCATGACGCTTCCTTTCTCTCTGCCCCGCGGGGCACCAATTGGCTTGTTCACCTTGTACAGTATCTTCTGTACTTGATGTGATTACAGAATACGGGCCGCGGGACATCGGTGGCACGATAATCTCAAATTGACTACTATGTACAGCACATATAGTATCTATCTAAGGAGAAGAACCTTGGACACCCTCTCCACCCTCGCGCGGGAGCCGCTCGACCCTAACTCCCCCACCCCGCTCTACCAGCAGCTCAAGGACAGGATCTTGCAGCTCATTGCCACGCGCGCCTTTGACGAGGAGACGCCGCTTCCCAAGGAGCAGGACATCGCGCAGGTGCTCGGCCTCTCGCGCGGCACGGTGCGCCGCTGCTTCCAGGACCTGGTGGATGACGGCACGGTCGTGCGTCGACGTGGCCGAGGCACCTTCGTGGCGTGGCCCGGAGACGCGCACACGCTCGAGACGGCCTTCAACTTCACCGCGGAGATAACCGCACTCGGCATGACGCCCTCGTCACACGTTCTGAGCCTCCGAAGGCGCAGGGCGCGTTCGGGCATCTCAAAGCGCCTCAAGGTACCAGACGGAACAGAGGTATGGGAGATTCGCCGCATCCGACTGGCAAACGACAGGCCCATGCAGTACGTGACCGCCTTCGTTCCTTGCTCCGTATGCCCGACGCTACGCGCCGAGAGCCTTGTGAGCTCGCTCTACTCGCTTATCGCCGAAGCTTCGGGGAAGATGCCGGCGCGGGCGGAGGAAATCTACGAGGCAGTCAATCTGGACGCCTCTGAGGCGCGCGGGCTGGGTGTAGAGCCCGGAACCGCGGCGCTGCGCATCCTACGCACCACCTTCGACCAGCACGGACAGCCCTTCGAGACCTCCGTCATCGTGCTTCGGGCAGACCGCAACCGCTTCCGTGTCACACTCGACACGGGTGGCGCGAAGTTCGCCAAGCTCACCCAGTGAGCGAGCGGCAGTGCGAGGTACTCCTCAGCCAGTAACTTCTGAGCGAAGCGAGGTGAGCTGGCGAGAAGTACCTCGCCGCCGGCGCCGGCTGACTACTTGCCCTCCTTGGAACGGGTGGTCTGGATCATCCGGTTGATGGCGTTGACGTAGGCCTTCGCGCTGGAGACCACGATGTCGTTGTCCGCGCCGCGGCCGGTGTAGACCTTGCCGTCCTCGGCAGTGATGCGCACCGTGACCTCGCCGATGGCGTCGATGCCGCGCGTGATGGCCTTGACCGAGAACTCCGCGAGGTCGCCGTGGACGGCGACGACCTGGTCCACGGCCTTGTACGCCGCGTCGACGGGGCCGGTGCCGGTGGCACACGTCACGTGCCTCACGCCCAGCTCGTCCGTGATGGTCGCCGTGGCGGTGGGCACCAGCGGGTCTCCGCAGGAGACCTGCAGGGCGTCCAGCACGTAGACGGCCGCCACCTCGCGCTGGCGCTCCTGCACCATGGACTCGAGGTCCTCGTCGTAGACTTCCTTCTTCTGGTCTGCGATCTCGAGGAAGCGGTTGTAGATCTCGTCGAACTCGTCGTCCTTGAAGGAGTAGCCCAGCTCGGCCAGGCGGTGACGCAGCGCGGCGTGGCCAGAGCGCGCGGAGAGGATGATCTCCGAACCGGCGGCACCCACGTCTGCTGGGTCGATGATCTCGTAGGTGTCGCGGGCCTTGAGCACGCCGTCCTGGTGGATGCCAGAGGAGTGCGCAAAGGCGTTGGCACCCACGATGGCCTTGTTGGCCTGCACGCTCATGCCCGTGATGCGGCTCACCAGATGGCTTGCGCGCGTGAACTCGCGAGTGTTGACGTCGGTATGGGCGTCCAGCTCGTCGCCGTGCATCTTGATGGCCATGACGACTTCCTCGAGCGCGGTGTTGCCGGCGCGCTCGCCCAGGCCGTTGATGGTGCACTCGATCTGCGTGGCGCCGTTCTTGACGCCAGCCAGCGCCAGCGCGGTGGCCATGCCAAGGTCGTTGTGGGTGTGGACGCTGATGGTGACGTTCTCGATACCGCGCACGTTGTCTGCCAGGCCCCTGATGCGCGCGCCAAAATCGTCCGGCATCTGGTAGCCCGTGGTGTCCGGAATGTTCACGACGGTCGCGCCGGCGTCGACGGCGGCCTGGATCACGCGCTCCAGGAACTTCTGGTCTGCGCGGCCTGCGTCCTCGGCGTAGAACTCGACGTCCTCAACGTACTGCTTGGCATACTTCACGCAGTGAATGGCGCGCTCAACGCACTCGTCCTCGGAGATGCGCAGCTTGTCGCGCAGGTGCTGCGGCGAGACGCCCAGGCCCGTGTGGATGCGCGGGCGCTTGGCACACTTCAGCGCCTCGGCCGCGCGGTCGATATCCTTGTCAACGGCGCGCGTGAGGCCAACCACCACGGCGTCGTCACCTGCGAGGCGGCCAACCTCCTGCACCGAGCGGAAGTCGCCCGGGGACGAGATGGGAAAGCCCGCCTCGATAACGTCTACGTGCAGGCGAAGCAGCTGCTGGGCAATGACGAGCTTCTCCTCGGTGTTCATGGAAGCGCCGGGCGACTGCTCGCCATCGCGCAGGGTTGTGTCGAAGATTGCGATCTTGCGGGTCATTGCTACCTCCATTGGACATGGGACCTGGCACTGGTACCGGTTTGCCTTGGGATGGTGGCATGACACACGACAAGACCCAGCTGCCGCTGTCCCAAGGCGGGACGCGAACGCAAGCTGGGTCTAATGATACCTGCTGGACCTCGGACCTAGCGTGCGCTCGCGCACGTAAGCTCTAGGCCGAGTAGATCGAGGGCGAGAAGATCCACATACCGTGTGGTGCCGCGCATGCGCATGTGCTCTCCCCTCGTCGTTGGGACCACCGGACGTGGCCGATGGGATTACTGTGGCACACACGGAGCCGCGGTGGCGACGTCGTTTGCAATCCGGTAGCGCAACGGAAACATTGGGGGCGCGGGGGGGGTGGCAGCGGCCCCGGCAGCGAGAGGCCTCTCTCCAAACCGCCAGCACAAGGTCGAGGGACGTTCTCGATGGCGAGAAATGCCCGACGTGAGTGCGCATGAACGGAGAAATCTGCCACAAACGACCTTCTGGGAGCACCCACTGGCGAGAAACCCGGGTCGTGCGTACGCACAACCCCCACCCGCTGCCAAGCTCCTCTCGCCTAACTGGGCAAACGTGGGAGCGCCGTCAAAAATGCAGGGTCATGCGTACGCACCACCCCTAACTTTTGACAGATCGGGTGCCCCGGGGCCGCCCACTGGCGAGAAACCCGGGTCGTGCGTATGCATAACCCCCATCTTTTGCCAGACGGGTTTTCCGGAAGGCCGAAATCGTCAGGGGTTCCCAATCGCCCAGCAACCGGACAGTCCTTCCCCAACTGACAACAGATATGACAAACGCCCAGGCCGCGTTCTCGTATCATCCCGCGCGGATAACGAAGCGCGGAGACGGGAGGCAGTGCGTGGGCAGAGTTCACGTGGTCACAGGCGGTGGTTCGGGCATTGGACGCGCGGTTGCAGAGGCGCTGCCTCGCGAGGATACCGTGGTCATCACGGGCCGAACCCTGGCCAAGCTGGAAAGGACGGCAGGGACCCTCAACGAGAAGGGCCGCCACATCGTTGCTGCCACCTGCGACGTCTCAAGCCGGGAAGAGGTGCGTACCCTTGCCGAGAAGGCCGCTGGTCTCGGCAGCGTTGCGACGGTCATTCATGCGGCGGGCATCTCGGGCTCGATGGGGACGCCCGAGAGAATCATACGCATAAACGCACTGGGCACGGTCTACGTGAACCAGGAGTTCTTCAAGGCGATGGACGGCGGCGTAATTGTGGATGTGGCCTCGAACTCGGGCTACATGCTACCCCGTGCGATGATTCCCCGCCGCTCCTACCCCCTTGCGCTCTCCGACGAGAACGCCTTTGTCAGGCGCCTGGTGCGTCGCGCAAGCGTCATGCACAACAAGGCCGTCGACCCGCAGATGGCATACATGATCTCGAAGAACTTCGCACGCTGGTACTCCGCCGGCTGCGCGCTCAAGTACATGCGCCAGCGCGGCATCCGCGTCTTCTCCGTGAGCCCCGGTTATGTGGAGACCCCCATGACCGAGAAGGAGAAGGGCAAGGCGACCGACATCCTGCTCTCCTACACCGGCCCCAAGCGAAGTGCCAGGCCCGAGGAGCTGGCCCACCTCATTGTGAGCCTTGCCGACGAGCGCTGCGGCTACCTCATGGGCACCGACGTCCTGTGCGACGGAGGCAGCATCGCGGCTGGATACAAGCTCACCGTGGCAACCAGCGAGAAGAGACGGCCCCCGGAGGGTGGCCGCTGGTAGCGCTCTCGGTGCGGGAGCGCAGGGCGAGCGAGAGCCGCGACCTGCGCCGCCTACTCCGCATGGACCCGAATCATCTTCCTCACGGGCGCTCGCGAGATGAGCAGCGTGAAGTCCGTGTCGGTCACCTCGGTGAAGTAGGCCTTCTCGACGCTGTTGTAGACATACGGGATGTGGGCAACGTACTCGGTCCCCGGACGTATGCTCACCTGCATGCCAACGCCGCGCTGGGTCTGCGGCCACAGGGCGGCGTCGTTCATGATGTCGGCAATCAGGTACTCGTTGCCCCGTGCCGGCACCAGGACCATCTGGAACGCGTCCAGCACGCCATCGCTGTTTCCCTCGTTGCGTATGTGAAGCTCAACGTCCACCACGCAGTGGGCGTCACCGTGGGTTCCCGCAGGCTGGGCCGCCACATCGGCGTCCTCCGTGCGATACGTCTCGACAAACTCGTCGTATGTCATCAGCTTGGCGCTCTGGACCATGAGGGAGTAGCCATTGGTGTTCTCCTGCGAGTCGATCTGGAACGCCCCATCGAGGCTCGCCCATTCTCCCTGGTCGTAGTACTCGTTTGGAATCTGGGGGAGGTTGGTGTTCACCCAGTATATGCGGGCGGCGAGGGCCGCCACCGCAACTGCTGCCACAACGGCTATGGCCACCTTGCGCACACGCCCCGCGCTGCGTTCACGACTCATGCCTGCCCCCTCTCCTCCGCGTTGCGCACCTTGCCGAATGCCATGTGGTACACGCGCGTGGCAACGGCATCGATGAAGCTCGCGTCGTGGCTCGACACGAGGAGCGCCACACCCCTCTCCCGCTCCTCGCCGATGATGCGCACCAAGAGCGCCGCGCCATCCTCGTCCAGCGCGTTTGTCGGCTCATCCAAGACGAGGAGCTCCGGCGCCTCCATGATTGCCATGGCAATGCCCAGCCTCTGCCGCATGCCCAGCGAGAACTTGCGCACCGGCTTCTTGCTTGCGGGGTCCAGCCCCACACGCTCGATCGTGCGGCGCAGGTCGTCCTTGGAGGCTACGCCACGTATGGAGGCCAGAAGGCTCAGGTTGTCCAGCGCGTTGTAGCCGTCGAGCAGGGCCGGCGTCTCGATGAGCAGGCCCACGCTCGGTGGAAACGAGACCTCGCCCCAGAGCCTCTTGCCCGACACTTCCACGGTCCCGGAGTCCGGCCGCACGAGGCCGCACACGACGCGCATCGCCATGGTCTTGCCCGACCCGTTCTCCCCCTCAAGGCATGCGACCTCTCCGGAGCCAACGGAGAAGCTCACGGAATCCAGCACCTGCTCCGGCCCTATCTTCTTGCAGACGTCACGCACCTCTACGTAGCTCATGAACGACTCCCTCCCAGGTAATCGCGGCGCAAGACCACAACGAGCGGCAACAACGAGAACAACAGGCAGCTTGCGGCTGCCGGCAGGAGCGCCTGCCCTGCCTCAATGCCCGGCAAGAGCATCCCTTCCCTTATCTCCACGGGGTAGGCGACGGTGAACACCGTGCTTCTCGCTGCCATCATGAGGTTGCCGGGAAGCACGGGCGACATCACGAACAGCGACCCCGTTACCAGCGCAACCGCAACGAGAAAGGCAACGCGCACGCCCGTGACCTGCGAGAGCGCAAGCTGCCCCAGGCAGATCGCGAGCGAGGTGACCACGGCGAGGGCAACGCCCGCCCCCATGTCGTAGGGGGCCTCGGCAAGCGTGGCCCGTTCCATCGGCAACAGGTCGGGGAGCCAAGGGGATGCCTGAAGGGTCAAGCCTCCGTTGGCCAATGCCGTTGCCACGGCGCAGCACGCCATGACGGCGCCCCAATAGAGCAGGCACTCCGCCACCATCGCCACGACATGCCCAAGCCAGAAGGACCACCTGCTACCAACTGCCACAAGGCAGGCATCGAGGTAGCCGTCCTCCCTCGCAACGGTCACAGAGAGCACGCACG
Organism: Tractidigestivibacter sp.; assembly: GCF_057241865.1. Taxonomy (NCBI): domain Bacteria; kingdom Bacillati; phylum Actinomycetota; class Coriobacteriia; order Coriobacteriales; family Atopobiaceae; genus Tractidigestivibacter; species Tractidigestivibacter sp. The sequence continues at coordinate 4,553 of NZ_DBHHPX010000016.1, read as the reverse complement.
GCAGAAGAACGACCGTGAGCCACCCAAAGGGAATGTTCAACGGGCGCATCTCCGTGGGCTGCGATCCATGGGGGTAGGGCTGAGAGATGCCGGCCATCACGCTCACCCAGAAGTCACCCATGCTGGGAGGCGTGGCAACACCCGCCATCTGCACGCGAAGGGCGAGCGAGAGGCACAGGACGCCAGAGATCACCAGGCCGCCCACGCAGACCGCGGCCAACTCCCTGCGAGACGACCACAGCACCGCCCTCGCAGTCCACAGGGCTAGCCAGGCAAGACGCCCACTCATCGCCTTGCCCCCTTGCCCCTGATGCCAAGATCCAGCCTCGAGAAACGCAGCGCGCCAACAAGCACCATCACCACGGAGGGCACGATAAGCACGGCCAACCCAAGCACAGGCGAAAACGCCGGGCCGCCGTCAGGCGAGAGACCCGTGCCCAACGGGGAAACCCTGCATGCCATGAGGAACGACCCTGGAAGCGGAACGGCCGGCGCAAGCGCGGACGCCGCGAGCACCGCAACCGCAAGCCCAAATGATGCAACGCCACCCGCCCAGAGCCCAACCACCAGCTCGAGCAGGCCGAAAAACACCGCCCCCAAAAGTCCCAGTCCGAGATAGGACAGCACGTCTCCCATCGTGCACCCCGGCGCGACAAGGCCGAGCGATATGTCCTGTATCGACTCTGGGGAAAGCGTGGGGGCAAGCCCCGCCAGTACAGACCACATAAGGCAGGCGGCAATCATGAGGATGTAGGTCAGGACGGCGAGCAGCGCAGCAGTACAAGCGTAGGCCACCCAAGCCCCGCATCGGCTGCCGGCGGCAACGATCCCCTGATCAAATTCCCCTGTACCCTGGATATCTATGAGGGCCATCACGCTCACAGTGCACCATACGGACATCCATCCCGCAGCGGGCAATGACGGATGGCCCATAAAAAGCCACAGCACGGCATCACCAAGGCTTGCCGTGCCGGCCCAATCGTATGCTTGCCGAATAAACTGCATCCGGCCAAGCATGGAGAGCATGGAGAACCCCACAACCAGGACGGATACGGCAGGTGCCAGGAGCAGCCTGACGCGGCGACGCCCCATGAGCGCATGCATAAGGCGGATGGGCCTCCGGACTCTCATAGCAGATCTCTCTTGCGGAGCACGACTGGGGGGACAATCGAAAGCACGACCAGAGCCAGTACGGTTGCAACCAGAGCCGGTCTGCTTCCGGTGCTGGCGCGCACGGACACCGTAGGGAGCACTTCTAGGGACAGCATCGCGGCGTACGAGTACTGAGCGTATGCTTGGGTATACATTGTGATTTGGTCACCAATGAACGCAAGAACGTGCAGGGACAGATAAGAGACAACCAGAGACGGCAGGTAGCTCCCCACCAACATCGATAGCGCCGCCACCACTGTTGCCCAGAGGCCACCCAGCGCCCCCGCGACGAACGTCCAGAGGATGCAGAACGCTAGGGGGTTGTTATAGAAGAGGCTCGAGAACGGCGTCTGCTCCCACACCCTCGCATACAACCCATCGCTTATCCAAGCGGGCATCGCTGGCTCGATGCAGAGGTTGCAGAGAAGATTCACTGCATACGGCACCGCAATGATCGCAAACCCAGTCAAAAACACCGCAATCCACTTCGAGACGACGGTCGCACGGCGACCCGCCCTCACGCACTCCTGCTCGATGAGTCCCGACCTCATCTCCGCAGTCCACGTCCAAGCATAGGGAACGGCGGCAAGAATCGGCCACACCATGAAAAAGATGCCGGAGGGCAGATCAATGTTGTAGAGAGGCATCCAGAGCGAATAGGCGCCAACCGTCGAATACCCTACCTCCTTTCGCTGCCAATCGACGATGGCCATCTCAAGGGTCGAGAAGAAGAGCTCTGACCTCACGATGGCAGTCCAGACCGCAAGGAGCACGCCAAACGCCAGCGCTATCCAAAACCAAGGGTTTCTTCCGAAAGCCTTGCGTAGCTCCATGTGCGTGGACGATTTGAGACTGCTCATGACGCGTCACCTCCTATAAATCTATGGACTCTGTGACCCCGAAGGAGCGAGAGGCAGGTCTCTTGCCTCCAGATTCGTGTAGATCCGTAGCCAACTGATGGTTGATTGTTGTATTGCTCAGGATGACCGCCCCTCCCCTAATCGAAGGGGCGCGCAGCAAACTCACTCCTTCACTGCGCGCCTTTCGCGTTGAGCGCTAGTTGAGGGACGTGTGCCACGGCTCGTTGGAATCGGGGCTCCAGACGCCACAAACGCGTGCTGCTCGGTGGAAGTGGATGGCGTTACTCGCGGCAATCTCCAAACTCTCGAAACGTGACCAATATGACCGGAGACCGGCCCGGTGCGGTGCCTACGAGGCGCTCCCCTCCGTGGCGTCCTGGGCGGGGCCCAGCTCGACGACGGGGAGCCCCGACGTGTCATAGGTCTTGCCCATTGGATCAACAACCAGGTAGTAGGACGCGTCCCTGTTGTGCGACTCATCCTTGTCGTCTCTGCCAAACACCTCGTAGCCCAGGCGGACGTCAGCCGACGCCCCCTGGGGGACCCACGTGTAGCCGCTCGCCTTGTCGCTCTGGTAGACGAGGCCCTCGACCCCCGGGGCGTCGTGCTCCAGCAGATCGGCAAGCGATTCCACCGCCAGGGACCCGCCGGTCGTCGGGGCCAGCTCGAACATGGTGAGGGGGAGGGAGTCCGCACCATCGATGCTTCTCACCGACTCCCTGCACTGGGCGTCCACGTTCTCGATGTGGAGCGTCACCACGATGACGCCCCGCCCGCTGGACGGATCGGCGATGTACGGGAACTGCGCGGCCTCCGCCGACGGGTACCACACGGGCTTGGAGGCGGTGACCCTCATGGTGCCGTACCACGGGAGGGAGTCCTCAAAGCTCCCCGTGTCCCCGCTATCCCAGCCCCGTGCGGTCTCGCGCTCCTCGTAATACCTTCCCGTCAGGTCGAAGGCCTCGCCGGCCTGGTACGACCAGCCGGGGTCGACCTCGTACGACCAGCCGTCGGACTCCCCCGCCTCGCCACCCTGGCCCCCCGGGGCCTGCGTGAGGGCCCGGTACGCCCCCGGGGCGTACGCGACGGCCAGCGCCGCAACGAGCACGGCGGCCACGGCGATGGCGGCCACCGTCCCTCGATTGACTCGCTTTGCCCTCCGGGCCATGGCTCCTCCTCCGGCGCGGCGGCGCGCGTGCGCCGCCGCGGCAGCTTCGTTAGTTGAGGGACGTGTGCCACGGCTCGTTGGAGTCCGGGCTCCATGCGCCGTAGACGTATCCGGAGCCGTCCGGGGACATGGCGGTGAGGCGCGCCCAGCTCTCGCCGTTCTCGTGGACGTAGTTGTGGATCACGAAGTAGCCCTTATAGTACGCGGTGGCAACCCCGCCACGCGTACGGTTGGTGGCGTGCCCGTCGTACGAGGTGCTGCCGTCGATGTAGAAGTTGACCCGGTTCATGTCGAGGTCGTCAATCCTGAGGAAGCAGACCGAATCGGTATACTTGCGCCGCCATTTCTCTCCCTGAGTGGCATATGTGCCGGAGAAGTAGAAGTCATAGGGAGAGTTATCGGTGTTGCCCGCCGCAAGGGCGGGGGTCGCGGTGAGCAGGACGGACGCGAGCGCTATCTGGAGGCCCAGCAGGACGCTTGCTGCTCGGTGGAAGTGGGTGGCGTTACTCATGGTCTCTCCTAACTCTGTCCGATTGGCCGAAATGGCTAACGGCTAGCCTGGGAACAACCTATCACCAGCCTCAGGGCATGCACCCTTATACAGGCGAGCGCTCGATTCTCTCCCGTAAGCGGATGCTCCGTACCAAATACCGTATTTTGAGAGCAGCATTTGAGTCCAGTCCATGTACCCCAGATATCGATTTCATGTTTGACGGCTAATTAATATCGCTTGAATTCTCAAAGCAAGTGCAACGCCTCGCCGTGGTATACCTCCCAGGGGCACCTCCACCCCAGGCGCTTGCGTGGCCTGTGGTTGAGGTCATCATACGCCGCCGCCACCTCCTCGTCGCTGACTCCCGACAGGTCCGTGCCCTTCGGGAAGTACTCCCTGAGGAGGCCGTTGGTGTTCTCGTTGGTCCCCCTCTGCCATGGGTGGTGGGGCAGGCAGTAGTAGATGGGCGCCCCGAGCGCCGCCTGCATCCCCGAGGCGTCCGCGAACTCGACGCCGCGGTCCAGCGTGAGGGTCCTGACGGGCCCGCCGGCGAGCGCGCCCACCACGACGGGGCCGACGTCGCCGCTGGAGCCCGAGGCGGCCTTGCCGCCCGCGAGGTAGCCGCTCCTGCGGTCGACCTCCGTGACCAGGCGCGGGCCGCCCGCCCTGCCGACCACGGTGTCGCCCTCCCAGTCCCCGATGCGGGAGCGGTCCCCCGCCTCCGCCGGGCGCTCCGAGATCTCGTGCGTGGCCCTCAGCCTCCCCCTCCTGTCGACGGACCCCCTCGGGTGCCTGCGCTTGTGTTATGTCAATAGCTCTTGAGCGAAAATCTCATCGGGATTTGAGCGGAATTCTCACCTGAATTGAGCGGGCCCTGCTC